>DATKKJ010000055.1 GCA_035543055.1 Terriglobales bacterium
TGGGCGCAGCGCAAAGGCAAGCTCGGCCGCGGCCGCGGTCTGGGCATCGCTTGCAGCCACTACGTGAGCGGCGCGGCCAATTCCATCATCCGCTCCGACATGCCGCACTCCACTGTGAACATCAAGATCGACCGCGACGGCGGGGTGGTGGTGTACACCGGGGCCTCCGACATCGGCCAGGGCTCCGACACCATGGTGGCGCAGATTGCCGCCGAGGTCCTGGGCTGCCGCATGGCGCGGGTGAAAGTCGTCGCCGCCGACACCGACCTCACGCCCATCGACATTGGCTCCTACTCCTCGCGCGTGACCTTCATGAACGGCAACGCCACCCTGCGGGCCGCGGAAGAGGTGAAGAAGCAGATCCAAGTCGCCGCTGCCCGCAGGATGGATTGCGCACCGGAAGATGTGATGATGCGCGACGACCGGGTCTGGAAGAAGGGAAGCGCTGCCGGCACCGGTCCCTCGGCGGAGAAAGGGCTCGAGACCAAGGACGCCTCGCGCGGCGCCGCCGAGGTCTCCGGCCGCGTTGAAGGCCAGATCCTGCGCGGCTCGCTGCAGCAGAAGCGAAAAGAGGAAGGCCCGAAGAACCACATGTCCTTCGAGGAGGCGGGGGTTGCGGCCATCGACTTCCACGGCGCCCTCACCGGTACCGGGTCTTATGCTCCGCCGCAGGAAGCCCGTGGCGGCAAACACAAGGGTGCGGGCGTCGGGCCGTCGCCTGCCTATTCGTACTCCGCGCAGGTGGCCGACGTGAGCGTGGACGAGGAGACCGGCGAGGTCACGGTACATAAGATCTGGGCGGCGCACGATTGCGGACGCGCCCTGAACCCGGTCTCGGTCGATGGCCAGGTGATCGGCTCGGTCTGGATGGGACTCGGCCAGGCGCTCCAGGAAGAGATGGTCTGGAAGGACGGCCTGCTGATGAATCCAGGCTTGCTCGAATACCGCTCGCCCTCGTCGGCCGAGTCGCCGGAGATCGAGAGCATCATCGTCGAGTCCGTGGATCCCGAGGGCCCGTTCGGCGCCAAGGAATGCAGCGAGGGCTCGCTTGCCGCGGCGATTCCCGCCATCGCCAATGCCATCTACGACGCAGTGGGCGCGCGCCTGCGCGAATCGCCGTTCACACCGGAGCGCATCGTCGCCGCCCTGCGAGCGCAGGCCGGCATCAAGAAGCTTGACCTGACCGAAGGTGTAGACCCGACCGCGCCCATGACCTTCCGCGAGCATGGCGGTTCGCTGTGGTTCAAGGGGAAGGGTCCGGCGCGACACCCACTCGACCCAGCGGTCCAGAAAGAAGTGCCCAGTGGCGATTAACGGGAAGTTGTTGGTGGTCGCGTTATTCCTGCTAGCCGCGGGCAAGCCACTTTCCTGGAATGCGCTGTTGAGCCATAGAGACGACTATCATGGAAAGGTTGTCGCTCTTGAGGGCTACTACTGGAAGGGCTTTGAACGAAGTGGCTTGTCAGAATCAAAGGAAATCTGTGAAAAGGGTGGGACTCCCAGCATCTGGATCAATGAAATGCCTGGTGAGATTCGCTACAAGGCTTCAAACAAATGTATTCATGTGCATGTCGAAGGGGTCTACGACACCAAACAGGGCGGCCATTTGGGTAGGTACTCAGGAGCCATCAAGGTGAAGAACGCTGAGACAATCGGAGTCGACAGTAAGTGAGCCTGCCTGATTTCAAATTGCTTCGCCCGCGCTCGCTGAATGAAGCGGTGTCGATGCTCGCCTCTCACTCCGGCAACGTCCAGATCATCGCCGGCGGCACCGACGTCATTCCCTCGATGAAGCAGCGCCTGTTCACCCCGGCGTACGCTATGGACATCCGCGGCATCGACGAGCTGCACGGCATCCGCGTGCTGCCCGGCCGCGGCGTCGAGATCGGCGCCCTCACAACCCTTTCCGCTATCGAAGACTCCGAGTTCATCCGCCGCAACTATCCGGTACTGCGCGAAGCGGCTATGACTGTGGCCTCGCCTGTCATCCGCAACATGGCCACCCTCGGCGGGAATATCTGCCTCGACACCCGCTGCCTCTGGTACAACCAGTCGCTCACCTGGCGGAGGTCCTGCGGCTTCTGCATCAAGAAGGACGGCGACCTGTGCCACGTCGCGCCCGGCGGCAAGAAGTGCTGGGCCGCCTTCTCCGGCGACACTCCGCCGGCCCTGATGTGTCTCGGCGCCGAACTGGAGATCGCCGGCCCGGACGGCACTCGGCGCGTGCCGCTCAAGGACTTCTACACCAATGTCGGCGACGCCCGGATGGAGCTCGAGCGCAACGAACTGCTGGTCCGCGTCCACCTGCCGGAAACGACCGCCGGGTGGCGTGGCGCATACATGAAGCTGCGCATCCGCGGCTCCATCGATTACCCCCTGGCCGGCGTAGCCGTGGCGCTCAAGATGAACGGCAAGGTCGAGGACGCTCGTGTCGCCATCACCGCCGTCAACCCCGCTCCCTTGCTGGTGCCCAACGCCGAGCATGCCCTGATCGGCAAGCAGGTTGACGAGTACGCCGCGGGCATCGTCGGCGAACTCGCCGCCAAGACCGCCAGGCCCCTGACCACCTCGGCGCTCACCCCGGAGTACCGCCGCGAGATGGTGCGGGTCTTCGCCAAGCGCGCGGTGCTGAAGGCTGCCCGCTCGTGAACTCGGTGCAATTCTGGACGCGGGCGACGGTCGTGTTCGTCATCGCCGCCTGGTGCGTGTTCGCCCTCATCTTCCTGTTGCGCAAGAAGCCTAAGGAAATCGGCCCTCCCGCCAAGCGAGATCCGGCGGCCTTTTGGGGGATTTTTCTCAAAGGCCTCGCGTACGGGATGGTCTGGTACGCTGCGCCGCGGCGGGCTGGCACCCGTCCCATGTTCGACAATATGCCGCTGGCCGGGCAGATCGCCATCGCATTGCTGGCGGCGGTGATCGCCACCGCCTCCGTCTGGCTGGTCCTGATCGCCGTGCGCACGCTCGGCAAGCAGTGGGCGGTGCAGGCCCGCCTCATCGAAGGGCACCGCCTCATCGTCGAAGGCCCGTACCGCTGGGTCCGCAATCCGATCTATACCGGGATGTTCGGCATGCTGATCGCCACCGGCCTCGCCTTCGCCACCTGGCCGATGCTGCTGGGAGGCATTGTCCTGTACCTGATCGGCTTCACCATCCGGGTCCGCGCCGAAGAGAAGCTCCTACAGGCTCAGTTTGGGGAGGAGTTCGAGGCGTACAAGCGGCAAGTCCCGGCGTTACTCCCTCGTTTATAGTGGTAGCTTGAAAACTGAGTACCGAGTACTGGGTACTGTTTTGATCACCGACTGCCACGTCCACATCCAGCCATTCGAGATGCTGCTGAGTCCGCCGGCCATGGAGCTGATGCGCCGCCAGCAGCTCGACTTCGAGCGCGTGCTGGAGTTTACCCGCTCGCCCAAGGCGTTCCTCGAATACATGGACGGGCAGGGGATCGATCGCGCGGTGCTGGTGAACTCTGCTTCTCCCGAGGTCACCGGCTACCCCACGGGGATGAACAAGGTCGCGGCTGAGTATGCCGCCGCCGATCCCAAACGCCTCATCTCCTGTGGCAGCCTGCATCCCAGGCACACCAAGAACGTGATGGCCGACGTGGAAGAGATCGTCCGCCTCGGCCTGCGCCTCATCAAGGTCCATCCACCGCACCAGCTCTTCTTCCCCAACGATTATCTGAAGGGAGTGAAGGAGCTGGAGATCCTCTACCGCGCAGCCGAGGCCAACCACATCCCGGTGATGTTCCACACCGGCACCTCGATCTTCCCCGGCGCGCGCAGCAAATACGGTGACCCTATGGCGCTCGACGACGTCGCCGTGGACTTTCCCAACCTCACCATCATCATGGCGCACGGGGGGCGCCCATTATGGACCGACACCGCCTTCTTCCTGGTACGCCGCCACGCCAACGTCTACCTTGACATCAGCAGCATCCCGCCTTCCCAGCTCCTGAGATATTTTCCGCGCCTGGAGGAGATCGCCGGCAAGACTATGTTCGGCAGCGACTGGCCGGGCCCCGGCGTTCGCGACATTCGCGAGAACTTGGACGCCATCCGGGCGCTGCCCATCACGGCTCAAGCCAGGCAGCAGATCCTGGGGGGCACCGCCCTCAAGATATGGCCGCAGGCATGATCACCGACTGCCACATCCACATCCAGCCAGTGGAGATGTTCAACCCGGCGGCGCTCGCCGCCATGAAGAAGAAGCGGGAGAACTTCGCCCAGATCGAGGAGTTCTGCCGCTCGCCGAAAGCCTTCCTCAAGCACATGGACGCCACCGGCATCGACCGCGCGGTGCTCATCAATTACGTCGCCCCCGAGGTCATCGGCTTCACTGCCGGCGTCAACCAGTTCGTGGCCGACTATGTGAAGGCAGACCCCAAACGCCTGATCCCTTGCGGCTCGCTGCACCCGCGCCACACGCGCAACATCATGGCCGACGTCGAGCAACTGGTGAAGCTCGGCATCCGGCTCATCAAGATCCACCCGCCGCACCAATTGCTCTTCCCCAACGATTACCGCGCTGGCGTGAAGGAGCTCGAGATCATCTACCGCGCCGCCGAGGCTAATGGTATTCCCGTGATGTTCCACACTGGGACCTCCATCTTCCCCGGGGCGCGCAACAAGTACGGCGACCCCATCCACGTGGACGATGTGGCGGTCGATTTCCCCAAGCTGAGGATCCTGCTGGCGCACGGCGGCCGGCCGTTGTGGATGCAGACCGCGTTCTTCCTGGTGCGCCGTCACCCCAACGTCTACCTCGACATCAGCGGCATCCCGCCCAAGGCGCTCTTGAAGTACTTCCCGCGCCTGCACGACATCGCGGGCAAGACCCTGTTCGGCACCGACTGGCCGGGCCCCGGCGTGCCTGACATCAAGCAGAACCTCGACGATTTCCGCGCCCTGCTCCTGCCCGATCCCGCCAAGCAGGACATCTTGAGCAAGACCGCACTCTCCATCTGGCCGGCATAGGAAAGGGCAGCCTCGCGGCTGCCCTCCCTGTCCGGTAGAGACGCCCGTCAGGGCATCTCTTATTGTTTCGGCACGGGGTGTGAATTCGCCTCTTTCTTGACCTTGATCCCCTTTGCTGGCTTTGGCGGTGTTGCAGCCGTCAGCGTGCCGGTCAGCTCATCCGCCAGCCCATCGGCGTGGTAGATGGTCCGCAGCGCCTCAATGATTCCCCGCGAATCCACATGCACGGACCGCCCGAGGGTGTCGTCGTACATCACATTCCACGGCAGCGACTGGATATTGCCGTCGAAGATGATGCCCACTACTTCGCCCTTGGTATTGATGACCGGGCTGCCCGAGTTGCCGCCGATGATGTCTGCGGTCTCCACCGCATTCAGCGGCGTCGCCAGCTTCAGCCGCGCCTTCGCCTTCATCCAGCTCTCGGGAAGCCGGAATGGAGCCTTGTTGCCATGTTCAGCCGCATGCTGGAACGCGCCGCCGATCGTGGTGAAGTAAGGAACCGGCGCGCCTTTCTTGGCCACGTCCCCCCGTCCGTCCTCGACGTAGCCTGTCACCTGGCCGTAGCTGAGGCGCAGGGTGAAGGTCGCGTCCGGCGGAAGGTTGTAGCCGCTATCGCTGAAGCGGGCCTTGGCGATCAGGCCGCCCTTCGTGCGATACACCGAGTCTACCTCGTCGTCGAAGCGCTTGCGCACCGCCCGCGCATCGGGATCGACGGACCGGATGAGCTGGATCATCGTGTCCTGGCTGGCATTCACCGCCGCTTCACCGCCCGCGTAGAGCTGCTTGCGGACGGCCGCATCGTCCAGCTTGGAGCCTTCCACCGCCGCCTTGGCGACTTCCGCCGGGCTGCGGCCGTTCAGGACCTTCTTCAGTACCTCGTTGTCAGCGCCCATCACGTCGCGCATGTTCTCCAGCGAGAAGGTGAGCCGGGCGATCTCCAGGTCTTTGTAGACCGGGGCCGTCGAGAACAATTCCTGCTCCACCGAGGGCAGGTTGGAGTCGCGATACTCCCGCAGCCGCTCGCCATTCGGTTTCTGTTTCTCTGCCACCACGCGGACCAGCGTGCGCGCGTACCCGGCCAGGTCGCCCCGCAGCCCGGCACGCCGCTCCAGGTAGGTGTACGGCAGGAAGATCTCCCGCTGTACCTGCACGCCCTTGCTGATCGCGTCCCAGGCCCCGCCGAACTCCGCCTTCTTCTTTGGGTCCGCGTTGACCGACTCCCGAAGCCGCCTTTCCTCCGCGGCCTTCTTTTCCATCAACTCCTTGTTCGTCAAGCCGCTTTCGTAGCCGGAGATGGCTTTCAGGGTGTTCTCCACGCCGAAGATCTCTTCCTGGACCTCGCGGTATTTCTCCGGCGACTGCGCCCCGAACGCTTTCATGGCCTCATCGCGCAGCCGGTAGGTCTTCAGGTACCAGGGGTACTGCACGTCACGCAGGAACGCGAGCCGGTCCATGGTGTACAGGCGTTCCGTGGAGCCCGGATGCCCGGAGACGAAGATCAGGTCCCCTTCCTTCACCCCGGTCGTGGACCATTTCAAGTGATGCTCGAGCTTTACCGGCTTATCGTTCTCATAGATACGGAAGAAAGTGATGTCGAGGTCGTAGCGGGGATACTCGAAGTTGTCGGGGTCCCCACCGAAGAAGGCCATGTCGAACTCGGGTGCGAACACCAGCCGGACATCGGTGTATTTCTTGTACTGGTACAGATGGAACTTGGCGCCGGAGTAGAGCGTCACCACGTCGCAGCGCAGGCCGGTCTTCTGCGCGCAGTCCTTTTCGATCTGCGCCATGGCCGCGCGCTGCGCCACTCCCGCCTGGGCAGCCGTCATATCCGGCTTCACGCCCGCGTTCACCTGGTCGGTCACATCCTCGATCTTCATCAGGACGTTCAGTTCCAGGTCCGGGCACTTGGCTTCTTCCGCCTGGATCTTGGCGTAGAAGCCGGTCTTCATGTAGTCCTTGCCGCTGGTGGAGAGTTGGTGGATGCACTCTGCCCCGACATGGTGGTTGGTGAAGGTCAAGCCCTCGGCGGAGACGAATGATCCCGAGCCGCCGTTGTTGAAACGCACCGACGACTTCTGGGCGTGGTCCAGCCAGGCCTGCGTGGGCTCGAATCCGTACTTGGCTTTGACTTTGGCTGCCGGAAACGCGTTATACAGCCACATCCCCTCGTCGCCCGCAGCCAGGCTGGCGAACAAGAGCAAGATAAGGGCACACAACAGATATCTCCTCATGATTTCTCCATGGGGCGGAGTGCAATGACCTCCGCCGGGATTAGGCCAACCCTCGATGATACGGCAGCGCGTACTTCTGCGCCATCCGTCATGGCCCGCGACTCGCCTTTCGCCAGCCCTTCAGGTATAAGAAAAGCCGGGTGAGGAAGGGCGCGCGTCACCGGACTCGGTGACGTGTCCGCGGTTGCGTTCATCGAATTGGGGAGAGGATTCCTATGTCCACGGTTATGCCCCCGACCAGGGGACTGGAAGGCGTGGTCGCCGCCAATTCCGGCATCTGCTACATCGATGGCGACAAGGGCGTGCTCGCTTATCGCGGCATCGACATCCACGAACTGGCCGACAACTCCACCTTCGAGGAAACCTGCTACCTGCTCTGGTTCGGGAAGCTGCCCACCCGCCGCGAGCTGGGCGACACTCGCGAAGCGCTCGCCCGGGAGCGCAAGCTCGACCCTGCCATCGTCAACCTGCTTCGTCAGGCGCCCCGAAAGGCGCTTCCCATGGACGTGCTGCGCACCGCGGTGTCAGCCCTGGCGCTCCACGACCCCGATGAGAAGACCAACGATCGCGACGCGAATGTCCGCAAGACCCTGCGCCTGACCTCGCAGATGGCGATGATCGTCGCCTGCTACGACCGCATCCGGAAAGGGAAGCAGCTGGCGGAGCCCGACCGTTCGCTCTCCCACGCCGCCAATTTCCTGCTGATGCTCAACGGCGAGCCGCCTTCCAAGACCGCCGAGCGCGCCTTCGACATCGCCCTCATCCTGCACGCCGACCATGAACTGAATGCCTCGACTTTCGCCGCCCGCGTCACCGCCGCCACTGAATCCGACATGCACTCGGCCATCACCTCGGGCATCGGCGCCCTGAAGGGCCCATTGCATGGTGGCGCCAACGAAGCTGTTTTCAAGCTGCTGGAGTCCATCGACCAGGCGGGCGCCGACCCCGTCGAGTACGTCCGAGGCATGCTGGCGCAGAAGAAGAAGGTCCCCGGCTTCGGCCACCGCGTCTATCACACCGAGGACCCGCGGGCCACGCACCTGCGTCAGATGTCCGAGGATCTCGGCCGCTCCAGCGGCCAGCCCAAGTGGTTCGAGTATTCGCGCCAGATCGAGGAGTTCGTGAAGAAGGAGAAGAAGCTGAACGCCAACGTGGACTTCTACTCGGCTTCCACCTATCACGTGCTCGGCATCGACACCGACCTGTTCACGCCTATCTTTGCTGTCTCCCGGGTCTCGGGATGGACGGCCCACGTTCTGGAACAGCTGGCCGACAACCGGCTCATCCGCCCGCGCGCCGAGTACATCGGCCCGCCGTATCCGGTGCACTACACGCCCCTCGAGCGCCGCTCGTAAAGCGAAGGGAAGACGTTGCGGTAGAGACGCCCGTCAGGGCGTCTCTTTTTCTTGAATGGCCAGCCGTGCGCCCGCCAGCAGCGTGATCAGGGCGATCACCGCCAGCGATCCCAGGCAGAGAATGCACCACACGTGCAGGACGCGCGCCTCGACGTAGGTCAGGTAGAGCGAGAAGCCCAGGCCGCCAAGCGCCGCCAGCATCAGCAGGACCTTCGCCGCTTTCCCCCGCAGCGCCGCCAGGGTCCCGATGGCGATGTATCCCGCCAGGCCGATGACCGCCACCGGCACCGCATGTGCCGACTCGGCAGGAAAGCGCGAATAGATCGAGCGGTTCACGATGTCGCAGTTGAAATCTTCGCTGAAATCGCAATAGGAGGTTGGGTCGGTTCGGTAGTGGTTGACGGCGGAAACCGCGGACAGCCCGATGCCGGCCAGCGCTAGCCCGATGATGGCGATCCTCAACCCGCGCATCAGGGCGCCTTGCAGCCCGACTTTTCAGCCAACACCGACAGCGCCTGCGCCCCTTCCACGCGCGAGCCGTCCCTGAAGGTCCAGGTCGGAGTGTGCTTGATCCCTTGCGCTTTGCATTCGGGGGTCAGAGTTCGGGGCGCGTCCGGGGTCACGCACTCCACGTACTTCACGTACTTGAAGGACTCGCCGAACTTCTCCTTCTGCTCCCGGCAGTGGTCGCACCAGAACACGCCGTACATGATCGCGTCCTTCTCGGCCAGGCATTTGGCGAAGCGGTCCAAAGGCGGTCCGGTTTCCACTCTTGCCGGCTTGTGAGGAGCTTTCAGAGCCGCCTTGGCAGCCTCTTGCTTTGGGGCAGGGCTTTCCCTGGACGCGCCAGCCGGTGGATCCGTTGGAACGGTCGCGTTCACCGGGGTGGCGGCAGCAGGGACGGGCTGAGCGGCCGCCGGTTGGGCCGGCTGTTCGCTCGGCTTGGGCGGCGTACTGCTGGAGCAGCCCGCCAGCATGGCAACGGACAGAACAGCGGCTAGAGTTAATCGAAGCATCTTGGCCCTAGTGTAACTGAGTACTGAGTGCCTGGTACTGCGCCCCTGCGCCATCGGCGTAAAATAGGTACAGATGCGGCGGGTCTATCTCGACAACAACGCCACCACCCCACTCCTGCCCCAGGTGCTGGAGGCCATGCGCCCCTATTTCATCGAGCAGTTCGGGAACGCGTCCTCCATCCACCATCACGGGCAGCAGACCCGGGCGGCGGTGGAGAGCGCGCGCGCTTCGGTGGCCAAGCTGCTGAACGCCCGTCCCGCGGAGATCGTCTTTACCAGTGGCGGCACCGAGGCCGACAATCTGGCCCTCTTCGGGGTGGCCGGGCCGGGCGACCACATCATCACTTCCACCATCGAGCACCACGCGGTCATGAACGCCTGCCACGCCCTGCGCGACCGCGGAGCTGGGCTGACCGAAGTCCCGGTGGACTCGTGCGGCATCGTCGATCCCGCCGACGTGAAGCGTGCCCTGCGGCCCAACACCAAGCTCATCACCATCATGATGGCCAACAACGAGACCGGTGTGCTCCAACCGGTCGAGGAGATCGGGCGCATCGCCGCCGAGGCCGACGTCTACTTCCACACCGACGCCGTGCAGGCCGCCGGCAAGGTGCCCATCGACGTCAAGAAGATCGGCTGCGACCTGCTCTCCATCTCCGGCCACAAGATGCACGCGCCGCAGGGCATCGGCGCACTGTTCGTTGGCCGCGGGACCCTGATCCAGCCGCTGCTCTATGGCGGACGCCACGAGCGCTCCCGCCGCGCCGGCACCGAGAATGTCGCCGGTATCGTCGCCTTGGGCAAGGCGGCGGAGATCGCCCGCGAATCGCTCGAGGGGGGCGATCTCCGCCGCCTCGGAGCTATGCGCGACCGCCTGGAAACCACCATCAAGGCGACCGTGGAATCGGTCGGCGTCAACGGCGCCGGCGCGCCCCGCGTACCCACGACCACCAACGTCTTCTTCGACTTCATCGAAGGCGAGGCCCTGGTCATCGCCCTCGATCTGAAGGGATTGTCGGCTTCGACCGGCGCCGCCTGCTCCTCCGGCGCCATCGAGCCATCGCACGTGCTGACCGCCATGGGCCTGCCGCCGGAGCGCGCTCGCGCCAGCCTCCGCTTCAGCCTGGGCAAGCAGAACACCACCGACGACATCGACTACGCGCTCTCCATCCTGCCCGAGACCGTCGCCCGCCTGCGCGAACTCTCGCCGCTTTACAAGAAAACCGTTACCGTCCGGTAGAGACACCCGTCAGGGCGTCTTGGTAGCGCCGGCGCCTCGCCCTCGCTGACGTATAATTGGACGAGGGATGTGCGCCTAAGCCGCGTCATTCGCGGCTGTTTTTGTTGGCTCACGGTTCAGGGCTCATGGCTGCTTCCAAGACCATCGCCGTTGCCATGTCGGGCGGTGTGGACTCTTCCACCGTCGCGGCCATGCTGCGCGCCGACGGCCACCAGGTCATCGGCCTGACCATGCAGCTCTGGAACCAGCGCCGTCTGGCCGGCCATGACGGCATGCCCGAAGCAGTCACCGGACGCTGCTGCTCCATCGACGATGTCTACGACGCCCGTCGCGTCGCCGAGCACCTTCATATCCCCTACTACGTGGTCAACTTCGAGGACCGCTTTGAGGATGACGTCGTGCGTCCCTTCGTCCAGGAGTACCTCTCCGGGCGCACGCCCATCCCCTGCAGCCTTTGCAACAATCACCTGAAGTTCGACCAGTTCCTGGTGACCGCAAGGCAGATCGGGGCCGACCTGTTGGCCACCGGGCACTACGCCCGCGTCGAGTACTCCGCGGAGCGCGGCCGCTGGCTGCTGCGCCGCGCTGTGGACACCGCCAAGGACCAGAGCTACTTCCTCTTCGGCCTGACTCAGGAGCAGCTCGCGCACACGCTTTTCCCGCTGGGCGGACTCACCAAGCCCGAGGTCCGCCGCATCGCCGCCGCGCACGGCCTGCAGATCGCCGAAAAGCCAGACTCCCAGGAGATCTGCTTCGTCCCCGGAGGCGACTACAAGCGCTTCCTGGACGCCTACTTCGCCGAGCAAGGCGAGTCTCTGCCCGACACCGCCGGCGAGCTGGTGACCACCAGCGGGGAAGTCATCGGCGAACACCAGGGCATCCACAACTTCACTGTCGGCCAGCGCAAGGGCCTGGGCGTGGCCACGGGCTCGCCGCTGTACGTGGTGCAGATCAAGGGCGACTCCCGCCAGGTGATGGTGGGCAGCGACGAGGAACTCTGGTCGCGCTCCTTGCGCGCCCGCGACCTGAACTGGATCGCCATCCCCCGACTGCGCGAGCCCCTGCGCGTCGCCGCCAAGATCCGCCACCGCCACGAGCCCGCGCCGGCGACCGCTGAGCTCTCCGCCAGCGGGGAAGTGCTTCTCACCTTCGACCAGCCCCAGCGCGCCATCACCCCCGGCCAGGCCGTTGTCTTCTATCAGGACGATCTGGTCATCGGCGGCGGCTGGATCCGCTAAGTTGCCATAAGCAACAACGGCGGCTTTCGCCGCCGCTATGCACTATGCCCTATGCAACTATGCGCTAGATGAAGAGTTCCTCGTCCTGCGTCGCCTTCCTGGCACGCTCTCCTTCTTTCCGTTTGCGGCGCTTATCGCTTCCCATGAACACGCCGAGCGCGCTGGTGATCCCCTGCACCACCGCCGACACCTGCCGCACCGGCGAGATCACCGTGTGGTGTACCACGTCGGTGGTTTCCTCCACCCGGTCGAGCGTACGCGTGACCATCTCGTCCGCCCGGATCACCTGCAGCCGGGTGCGGTCCACAATATCGTCCATGGTCGATTCCAGCCGCTGCATCTGCTTCTTCACGATGACCGAGGTCTCGGTCAGGTTGTTGGTGATGATGTCCAGCCGCGGCTTGGTGTCGCTCAAGATGCTGTTGGTGGTCTCCAGGATGGGCAAGGTCCGCGACTGCACGTCGGACACCATCTTGGTCAACTGCTCGGTTGTCTTCTTGATGCTCAGTGCCATGGCCGACAGGACCGCCAGTTGCAGCACGATGGCAACTGCCGCGATCACAATGAACGCCTCGACCCAGACATCCATGAGTGGCTCCACGCAGCCGCAGCCTCAGCGCAGCCAATCGCCGGGCCGGCCGCTGTTACTTGTTCTCCGTGGCCTCGCGATACGCCTGCCGCCCGGCTTCCACGGCCGAGCCGAACTGCTGTTTCTGGCGCTCCAGCACCTCGCGGCCCTTGTCCGCCCACTGTGCGGCCTGCTCGCGCGCCCGCCGCGCCTGCGTGTTCACGTAGTCCTTGCTTTCCTCGGCCGCGTCGAGGATCTGCCGCCGCGTCTCTTCGCCCGACTTGGGCGCGTACAAAACGCCTAGGAGTGCTCCCAGACCTAATCCGGCGAGGAACCACCCGAAGCTGCTGCCACCGTTGTCACTGGCCATGACGTCCTCCTGGGGATATCTAGAATCTCCGATGGTATCACAGCGACAAAGCCGCGCCGAACCGCACCCAAGGGCTATGCCGCGCCGCCTGGTAGAGACGCCCGTCAGGGCGTCTCAGCCTCAGGGCTTCAGTGTCGGCCGGAGCAGGACCTCGCTCACGAACGACTGCGGCGCTTGGGTCACCAGCATCGCCACCACGCGCGCCACATCTTCCGGTTGCAGCATCTTCTTCGGATCCTTCCCCGTCTGCGGGCTGAGCTCCGTCACCGTCGATCCCGGACACACCACGGACACCCGGATGTTGTGCCCTCGCAGCTCTTCCGCCACCGTGTAGCTCAACCCGTTCAACCCCCACTTGGACGCCGAATAAGCCGCGCCGTTCGGGACCGGGTTCTTCCCGGCAAGCGAAGAGATGTTGATGATGTGTCCGCTTCCGGCCCGCACCATCATGGGCGCGAACGCCCGGATGCAGTAGTAAACGCCCCGCAGGTTGGTATTCAGGATCGTTTCCCAGCTCTCCGGCCCCAGCTGGTGCAGCGGCCCTACCGGTCCGCGGACGCCCGCATTGTTGACCAGGATGTCGATGCGCCCGTGCCTCTTCTCAACCCCGCCGGCCAGCCCTTCCACCGAGCCCAGCTCCGTCACGTCGCAGACCACGGCTTCGGCCCTCCCGCCGGACTTTTCGATGGCCCCTGCGGTTGCCTCCAGCCGCCGCCGGTTGCGGCCCGTGACCACTGTGGTTGCCCCCAGTTCGGCCAGCTTCTCCGCGATGGCGGCTCCGATCCCGTGCCCGCCCCCAGTGACCACCGCTACTTGCCCGGCTAGGGGCTTCCCGTTTCGGCTTTTCATGGCGATTCACCTTCCTGGTCGCGCGCCAGGCCCGTACCCAGCGGGCCTCAATACATCCAGCAGCTGCACCCGAAGCATCGAAATCGTTACAGACAGGTGACATCTTTCAGCGCACAGCTTGCATCAGGTCGGCGGCATTTCTATAATCCGACACTCTGTTTCCTGCCTTCTGTCGGGGCGGGCAGGCCCAGCATTTCCCGGGTTGAACTATCAGGCGCTGGAAAGGGCACGGCGCGCCGTCCGGACCCGGGTCAGAGTGTACCGTCCGGTGAAGCGGACAGTCACCATTCGTTACTTTCCGTCTTTGAGGAGCACTAAATGAAGAAGTCGCTGCTGGTCGCAATCGTCGTGGGAATGGCGCTGTCTGGCCGGGCGCAGACCGCATCGCAGACCACGACGCCGGCCTCCGGGCAGGCGGCCCAGCCGGCCGCGCCCGCACAGACGGCCCCCGGCCAGTACCAGCCGGCCCAGCCCGCGCAGCCTGCCCCGGCCCAGACGGCCCCCGCGCAGCCGTCTCAGGCTGCACCGCAGCCCTGCCACCCGGCGCCCAAGAAAGAGATCAAGGATCCGGGCGAGTACAACGCCTACACCACTTCGCTCAATGCTGCCGATGCGAATGCCAGGATCCAGGGCTTCGAGACCTTCGTCCAGCGGTTCCCCAACAGCGCTTACAAGGAAGACGCGCTGGAACAGCTGATGACCGCCTACCAGCAGGCCGGCAACGCGGCCAAGATGGTGGACGCCGCCAAGCAGCTCCTCCAAGTCAATCCCAACAATGTGCGCGCCCTCGCCCTGCTGGCCTACCTCGCTCGCGCCACCGCGGGGCAGCCCGGGCAGCTGCAGCAGAGCGTCGCCGACGCCCGCAGCTACGGCGAGAAGGGCCTGCAGGCGTTGAACAACATGTCCTGTCCCGAGGGCGCCGCCCCCGCCGACGTGGAGAAGCTGCAGAAGCAGACCAGTGTCATCTTCCACGGCGCCGTCGGCTTTGCCGCCCTGCAGAACAAGGACTACGCTGCCGCCCAGCAGCACTTCCAGGCTGCTGTCGACCTGGAGCCCCCCACTGCCCAGGACAGCCTGCAGGATGTCTACTCCTTGGCACTCGCCTACCTTGAGCCCAAGCCGAGCAATCCCCTCGGCCTGTGGTATATCGCCCGCGCTGTCGCTCTCAGCAACGGCAACGCCCAGATCGCCAACTACGGCAAGTCGAAGTACACCAAGTTCCATGGCGAGGTGGACGGTTGGGACCAGCTCTTGGCCACCGCCAAGTCGGCGTCCGGCAACGCTCTGCCCTCGAACTTTGCCGTCGCTCCTGCCCCCAGCCCGGCTGAGCAGGCCGCCAGGCTGGCCAATACCGTCGATCCCAAGAAGATGGACTTCGCGCAGTGGGAGCTGGCGCTGAGTGCCGGCGATGCCGCCACCCAGCAGAAGGTGTGGACTCAGATCAAGGGCATCGAGGTGCCGTTCGCCGCCCTCGTGATCGATTCCACCAAGACCAAGCTCAGCCTGGCCGCCACCGCCGATGCCATCGAGCAGAAAAAAGCCGATGTGACCGTCACCATGACCGGTCCCATCCCCGCCACCATGATGTCCAAGGTCGCCCCCGGCCAGGAAGTGCAGCTCATCGCCAAGCCCGACAGCTACACGCCGAATCCCTTCATGATGCAGATGGTGGAGGGGCAGCTCATCGCCAAGAAGGAGCCGCCCAAGCCCAAGCCCGCCCCGAAGAAGGGGACCGCTACCCGCAAGAAGCCGACCCACTGAGCGGATCGAACTCAAGAGGCAAAGGCAGCCGGTGATGGCTGCCTTTTGTCTTTCGCAAGGCTGGTGGCTTGGCCGCTAGCTACCAGCTACAAGCTACCAGCTACTACCTCGCGACTTTCTTCTCCACCGCCATCGGCCGCGCGCTCCGCGGCGGTCGCCGCATCCCGCTGCGCAGCCCGCGCACGTCCAGCTTCAGCTCCGCGATGGTGCGGCTGAGCGTATTGCGGTGCATGCCCAGCTCCCGCGCTGCCTTGCACTGATTGCCCTGGTTTTCCTGCAAGACCGTCAGGATGAACCGCTTCTTGAATTCCCGCACCGCTTCCGAGTACAGGATACCGGTCTTGTGCATCTGGCTGACGAGCGCTTCCAGCTGGTCCTTCACGGCTTTCTCCTGACTATGAATGTCTTCGGCTGCTTCTGCAGCGTCTATGAACGTCTTCCGTTCTCCCTGACCTCAGGCTGCGGCTGCGGCTTGCGCAAGCTCTCCAGCCCTTCCCGGAACTTCCTTCGCACCTCTGCCGGCGCCAGCCAGCTCGCTCCCCGGCCGGCCACCAGGAAATACCCGGCCAGTTGCGAGCTGCGCAGCAGGCTCGCCCCCGGATCGAAGGCCGCCAGTCCCAGCAACACCACGGTGACGACCACCACTCCGCGCACCAAGCCGAACGCCGCTCCCAGCAAGCGGTCCACCCATCGCAGCCCGGCCTCTTGCATGGCCCAGCGCACGATCCGCCCGGCCATCCCGGCCACGATCATGACTGCGAACAGGATCGTCAAAAAGCCCGCCAGGTTGGCGATCTCAGCCGTCTTCACGTACGGCAGGAACCACTCGCCTACCTGCCTGTATCCCCAGGCCGCGGCGATGTAGCCCGCTACCACCCCGGCCAGCGAGAAGATCTCTACAAAGAACCCTTGCGCCGCCGCCATCAGCACCGACAGCGCGATGACTCCAACTATCACCCAGTCAGCCCAGCTCATGCCGGATTCTCTGGCGACCGGCGACTGCCGACTGGCGACTGCCTCAAACGATCCACGGCGCCGGCTCGTCCAACTCCTTGCCCGTCAGCCGCGCGTACGCTTCCCGGTACTTCTCGCTGGTCCGGCGCGCGACCTCCTCGGGCAGGGCGGGGGCCGGCGGCTGCTTGTTCCACTTGATCTGCTCCAGGTAGTCGCGCACGTACTGCTTGTCGAACGACTCCTGGCTTCTGCCCGGCTGATACTTGTCCGCCGGCCAGAAGCGCGACGAATCCGGCGTCAGCACCTCGTCGGCCAGCGTCACTCCCTTGGCGGTCCTCCCGAACTCGAACTTGGTGTCCGCGATGATGATCCCCTTGGTTCGCGCGAAGTCTGATGCCGCCCGGTACACCTGCAGGCTGAGCTCGCGCAACGCGGCGCTCAGCTCCGGGCCTGCCCGCTGGCACATCTCCTCGAAGGAGATGTTCTCGTCGTGCCCGCTGGTCGCCTTGATGGCCGGGGTGAAGATCGGCTCCGGCAGCTGGTCCGACTCCTTCAGCCCCCCCGGCAGCTTGATGCCGCACACGCTCCCGCCCTGCTTGTACTCCTTCCACGCCGACCCCGAGATGTATCCCCGCACCACGCACTCGACGGCGATCATCTCGGCGTGCACCACCTCCATGGAGCGCCCCCGCAGCTGCTCTTCGTACGGCCTCAGGTTGCGCGGATACTTCTCCACCTTCGCCGTCACCAGGTGGTTGGCAACCATGTCCTTCAGGAAGTCGAACCAGAACAGCGAGAGCTGGGTCAGCACCGCTCCCTTGTGCGGGATGCCGGTGGCCAGCACGTAGTCGAAGGCCGAGATGCGGTCCGTGGCCACGAACAACAGGTGCTCGTTGTCCACCCGGTAGATGTCCCTCACCTTCCCGCTGGCGTACATCTCCAGGTCGGGAAAGTCGGTCTGCAGCAAGGGTGGTTGGAGCGCTTGTTGTGTCACGGTGAGTTTTTCGTTCGACTGAGACAGTCGCGTATTCTAACCGCCCTTCCGATTTTGTCAACGCACCGTCGCGCGGTGTGACGTTGGTCACAAGAAATTTTCCCTGCAAAATCCTTGACAGAAATCAAACTCTGCGAAACCCCAGCCCCGTGCGGTTCTTCGGGCGCTGTTTTTGCACCGCCGAGCCCGAGAAATGAACCACGGATTTTCACGATGACGCGGATTCGAATTTCCGATCCGTGTGATCCGTGAAAATCCGTGGCAGGTCTTTCTTCGCTGGCGACCGGCGACTGACGACTGTCGACTAGTTCACCCGCATCCCTTCCGGCACGTTCTCCCCGAAGCGCACCGATACCAGCTTCGACACTCCCGGCTCCTGCATGGTCACGCCGTACATCACCGGCGCCGCCGTCATCGTCTTCTTGCTGTGCGTGATCAGGATGAACTGGGTCCTGGCGCTCATCTCTTTCACCAGCTCGACGAACCGCCCCACGTTGGCGTCATCCAGCGGCGCGTCCACCTCGTCCAGGATGCAGAACGGGCTCGGCTGGTACTGGAAGATGCCCACCAGCAGCGCCAGCGCGGTCAGCGCCTTCTCCCCGCCCGACAGCAGCAGCACGTTCTGCAGCTTCTTGCCCGGGGGCGACGCCACCACGTCGATGCCGCTCTCCGTCGTGTTCTCCAGGTCGGTCAGGCGCATGAGCGCCTGCCCGCCGCCGAACAGCTTCTTGAACGTCTCCTGGAAATTCTCGTTGATCCGGTCGAACGCCTCCTGGAACTTCTGCCGCGAGAACGTCTCGATCTCCCGGATCGTGTTCTGGGTGTTCTCGATCGACTCCAGCAAGTCCTTGCGCTGGGTCTCCAGGAACTCGTGCCGCTGTGCCGTCTCCTTGTACTCTTCCAGCGCCATCATGTTCACCGGTCCCATCGCCTCCAGCCTCGCCTTCATCTCGCGATAGGCCTGCTCCTCGAAGACCAGCGGCTCGCCCTCGACCTGCACGATGCTTGCATCCGCCCGCAACTGCTCGGTGGTCAGCCCCAGTTCGTTGACCGCGGTCTCCGACAGGTGCGAACGGTCGGAATCGAGCTTCGCCGCCTGCGCCGTGATCTCGCCGCGCCGGTCGCGGGCCGCGTCGAGCGCCTGCCGGAGCTCCCGCAGCGCGGCCTCCAGCTCGCTCAGGCGCTCCCGGACTTCTCCGGACTCTGCCTGCAGCTCCTGGCTGCGCGCCTGCATGGCGATGCCCTCGTCGGCCAGGCCCGCCAGCTGCTCCGCCAGTTGGGTGTTCTCCTGCTCCCGGTGCTGGCGTTCGGCGGCCGCCGCGGCCACTTGCTCGCGCAGCCCCATCACCCGCACCTCGACGTCGGCCGCCATGCTCTCGATGCGGTGCAGGTTCGCCGCCGCCGCCGTCCGCCGCTCTTCCAGCACCGCGACCTTCGACGCCATCTCGGCCGCGGTGTGCGCCGCCGCATCGCGCGTCACCTTCAGCGTGATTAGCGTCTCCTGCGCCGCCGTCGTCTCTCCTTCCAGCGACGCCCGGCGCTGCTCGTGCGTCTCCGCCTCGCTCCGCCTCTCCGACGCCAGCCGCACTTTCGCCGCGCGCTCGTCGCTCACCCGCGCCAATTCCGCCCGGTAGGTGCCCAGGCGCTCGTTGGTGCGGGCCATCTCCGTGTCCAGCTGTTGCAGCGCGTGTCCCGAAGTCAGCGCCAGCCGCTCGGCCTCCCGCTTCTCCTCCTCCAGCCGCTCCAGCAGGGAAGAGAGCTCGCGGATCTCCCGTGCCAGCAGCCCTACCCGCGCCTCTTCCTCGCGCAGCCCCTGCTCCACCTGCTCCAGGTGCCGCAGCACCTCGCGCAGATCGCGCTTCATGGAGAGCGGGCCCTCGCTGCGCTGTTTGCCGCCGGTGACGGTCACGTTGTGGAAGCACTCGCCCGAGGTCGCCAGGAAGAACGCGTCCGGATTCTCCAGCGCCAGCTCGCGCGCCACCGCCGGATTCGCCGTGATGTACCCGTTCCCCAGCTTGGGCAGGATCATTTCCAGGCTCTTGCCGAACCCGTTCAGCACCCGGATGCAGCTCTTCAGCGGCACCACCTCCTGCTCCCGCCGCGGCGCATGACGCGTGCTCTCATCCACCACGAACGAGAACTTCGCCTGCGCATCGTTGGGGTGCACCAGGAATGTCGCCCGCCCGTTCACGTCGCTGCGCAGCATCGCCAGGCCGGCGTCCGCAGCGTCCCACGACTTCACCACCACATAATTCAGCTCGTCGCGCAGGAAGTCTTCCACCACCGGCTCATAGCGGTCCTCGACCTCCAGGAAGTCGGCCAGGACGCCGGCCGGCGCGAACCCCGCGTTGAGCACTCCCGACTGGAACAGCCGCTTCACCGACTCGGTCGAATACCCGTGCTCGGCGATCACCGACTCCAGCGAACCCTTCTTGCCCAGCAGCGTCGCGTACTCGGCGCGCAGCGTGTCCAGCCGTTTCTTCGACTCGACCTCGGTTTCGCGCCTGGACTCCAGCCGCCGCCGTGCCTCCCCGATCTGCCCGTCGAGCCCATTCACCCGCTGCTGCACCGTCTCGAACTCCATCGACATCTGCCCGCGCCGGCCGCCGAAAGACTCGATCTGCGCGCTTGCCGCTTCCAGTTCCTGGTTCAGCCGCGACGCCTCGCGGTCCAGGGCCGCCGCCTGCTCCTCCGCCTGCGCCATCTGGTTGCGCACGTTCGACGCCGCCCCGACCGCCTCCAGCACCTGCAGGCGCCGCTGTTCCTGCAGCCGCTCCACCTCCAGCAGGGCGCTCGACGCCGACGCCGCCTCCTGCTGCCTAAGGGCTGCCTCCTGCTGTGCTGCTGCCACCTCGCCCGACGCCGACTCCAGCGTCGTCCGGTTGGCCTCGACCTCTGCCCGCAACGAGGTAAGCTGCGCCTCGGTGTGCGCGATCTCCGCCTCCGCCGCCGCCGCTCGCGCCGCCAGCTCCGCGCAGCGCTCCTCGTTGGTCTTCTGCCGCTGCGTCGCCCGGTCGATCTCCCGCCCGATCTCGTTCAGCCGGTCGCCGGCCCTGCGCGCCTCGGTCTCGATGGCGTATCCCCGCTGCGTGCGCTCCCGGTGCTCCGCTTCCATCTGCTGCACCGACTCGCCGCGCGCCCGCATCTCCTCCGTCACCCGCTCCAGCTCGGCCCGCAGCGCTGCCTGCTCGCGCTCCATCTGCGCCGACCGGCTGGCCAGCACCAGCCGCAACTTGGCCCGCATCTCCTCGCGCAGGCGCGCGTAGCGGTCCGCTTTCGCTGCCTGCCGCCGCAGCGAGTTCATCTGCCGCGTCACTTCCTCGAAGATGTCGTTCACCCGCGCCAGGTTGAGCTTGGCCTCCTCCAGGCGCATCTCCGCCAGCCGCTTCTTGGTCTTGAACTTGGTGATCCCGGCGGCCTCCTCGATGATGGCCCGCCGGTCGTGCGGCTTGCTCGAGAGGATTTGCCCGATGCGCCCCTGCTCGATGATCGCGTACGACTCCGGCCCCAGGCCCGTCCCCATGAAGATGTCCTGGATGTCCCGCAGCCGGCACAGCTTTCCGTTCAGCAGGTACTCGCTGTCGCCCGACCGGAACAGGCGCCGGGTCACGACGATCTGTCCCTTCTTGAATTCGATCTGGTTGAATTTCCTGCGCCGGACCTTCAGTACGACCTGCGGCTCTGCCGATGCTGGCTCGACTTGCGGGGCGCGGCCGCCCTCGGCCGCGTCGCTCGCGGCTTCGGAGGCAGTCCCGGCCGTCTCCGCTGAGGCACTCTCGGTATCTCTCGCTTGACTCGTCGCATCTCCCGCCTCCTGCGTGCTGCTTCCTGCCTCCTGCCCCCGGCCTCCCGGTACCTGGTACTTTTGATGCGGGTGCACTTCCTCTGCGATGCGCGCTGCCTCTGCCGCCGCTTCCGTCCGCAGCGCGGTCTCGTCCCAATCCTCCTCCGGCATCTCGTCGCGGATCTCGATCTCCGGCTCGGCGGTCAGGTCCGATGTCCCGCCCTCATACACCTCCGGATCGATCAGCGTCAGCGACACCTCCGCCATCCCGTTCGGCGTGCGGTCCCGCGTCCCGGCGAAGATCACATCCTCCATGCGGGCGCCGCGCAGCGACTTGGCCGACTGCTCGCCCAGCACCCACATGATCGCGTCCGAGATGTTCGATTTCCCGCACCCGTTCGGTCCGACGATGGCGGCGATGCCGTCCCCGTGGAACTTCAGCTCGGTGCGGTCGCAAAAGGATTTGAAGCCCAGGATCTGCAGCTTTTTGAGTTTCAGCAAAGTCCACCCCTTCAGGCTTGCTGCGGCCGTGGCTGGCCCACCGCGCAGGTTCCCCGGTGGCCCATGGCCTTCGTCAGGCTGGATACAACGAAGTCCGTTAACTGCTCTGTACTCAAGCTTTTGTAGCCCGGCCGCCCTCGGCCGGGGGAGGGGGATGCCCCTCCGCCTGTTCAGCTCAATGTACCCGGCTGGTTAACACGGGTCAAGCACTAAAAGCCCAATATATTGTAGGTGCTTTCCGCTTGCCCCACTATGTTGCACAGCTTACGTTGCCGTCTCGCAAACCTCTTCTGGCGAGGGCTTAAAAGGAAGGGAAAACCGCGAGAGCAGGTTCGAGACTAGCCCTTTCCCTGTGGAAAATCAAGAACTCAGAGTGGTGCCCCCAAGCACGAACGGCAGCCGCATCTCTGCGGCTGCCGCATTTCCTGGCTACCAGCTACTAGCTACCAGCGACTTTTTCGAAGAACCGGATGATGCTCTCGATCCCCCGGTAGAAGTTCGGGATGTGGAACTTCTCGTTGGGCGCATGCAGGTTGTCGTCGGGCAGCCCCATGCCCATCATGATGGACGGGATCTTCAGCACCTTCTCGAAGTCGGTGACGATGGGGATCGACCCGCCCGAGCGGATGAACACCGTGTCCTTCTTGAACACTTCGTGCATGGCCTCCACCGACGCTTTGACGTACTTGTTGTCGGTCCCCACCACGATGGCCTCGCCCTTGGAGAGCACCTTCACGTTGATCTCGATCCCCTTGGGCGTGTGCTTCTTGATGAACGCCAGGTACTTTTTCAGGATGTCGTCCGGGTCCTGGTTGGGCACCATGCGCATCGACACCTTGGCCGACGCCTTGGCCGGGATCACCGTCTTCGCCCCCGGCGCCGTGAACCCGCCGGGCATGCCGTGCACTTCCAGGGTCGGCCGCGCCCACGTCCGGTACAGCACCGAGTAACCCGGTTCGCCGGTCAGCACCTTCGATCCCACCTCGGTCTTGCGGTAGTGCTCTTCGTTGAAGGGCAGCCGCTTCCACGCTTTCAGCTCGTCTTTGCTCGGCGCCTTCACGTCCTTGTAGAAGCCGGGGATCAGGATCTTCCCGTTCTTGTCCTTCATCTTGCCGATCATCTCGATGAGCGCGAACAGGGGATTGGGCGCCGCCCCGCCATACATCCCGGAGTGCAGGTCGGTCATCGCGCCCTTGGCTTCGATCTCGGTGTACACCAGCCCGCGCAGCCCCACGCACAGCGTCGGCAGGTCGGGGGCGAACAGCTCGGTGTCGGTCACCAGGGCGAAGTCGGCCTCCAGCTTCTTCTTGTTCTTGCGGACGTACTCTGCGATCGACTCGCCGCCCACTTCCTCCTCACCCTCGATGATGATCTTCACGTTGATCGGCAGGCGCCCGCCTTTCATCATGGCCTCGAACGCCTTCACCTGCATCCACAGCTGGCCCTTGTCGTCCACCGCGCCGCGCGCGTAGATGTTGTTGTTGCGCACCGTGGGCTCGAAGGGCGGCGAGATCCACTCGTCCACCGGGTCCGGGGGCTGAACGTCGTAGTGCGCGTAGCACAGCGCCGTGGGCTTGCCGGTGGCGTGCAGCCAGTCGGCGTAGATCAGGGGGTGCCCCTGGGTGGCGATGATCTCCACGTTCTCGAAGCCGATCCGTTTCAGCTCGTTGGCCACCATCTCGGCCGCGCGCCTGACGTCCGGCTTGTGCTCCTCCAGGGTGCTGATGCTCGGGATCCGCAACAGGTCTTTGAGTTCGTTAAGAAAACGGTCTTGGTTCTGTCGTGCAAAATCGATTGCAGGGCTTGCCATTCGGTTCACTCCATTCGGGGTTCATGAAACCAAAAAGTATATACCCGCGCACGCGTCTCGGTGGGTGCGACACCTGCTTGGTGTCATCCTGAGCTCGGGGTCGGCTGGGCAGCCCCACGTGTCGCGGCCGCCCTCGGCGGCCTAGCCCGCGCAAGGGGCGATTCAACGCTAACGACCAGCGACTAGCGACTGTATCTCTCCAGCTGCTCCTTCAACCTACGATTGCCGAATCTCGCCGCGTACTCCGCGTGCTCCCGCGCCTTTTCCATCTCTCCGTCCGCGGCGTACATCTCTCCCAGCGCCACGTGCGCGTCCGCCAAGGAAGGCTTCAACTGCAGGGCCCTCAATAGCTCCAACCGCGCCTCTTCACGCTTGGACTGCACCCGGTAGAGCTGTCCCAGGTGGTAATGCCCCTCCGCCCAGTTTGGATCTTTCGATAGCGCGGCCTTCTGCTCGGCGATGTGCCGCTCGGTGTCGGCTTCGAGCATTTGGTCCATCACCCGGCGCGCGAAATCCGTCAGATCTCCCACGTCCGCATCACCTGCCGCGCCAGCAGTATACCGTCCCCTAAGATTGTCAATGTGACGGCTTCACCAGGGGTGCCCGGGCCGGGCAGCCGGCGCTCCTTCGGCTTCCCATCGCGGAGTCGCCTGGATCTCATCTGAGTACCGGGCACTGAGTACTTGGTTTACAATTACGCCCCCTTGAGTGGCCGCCCTCAGGGACGCATCTTTGCGAGCGGCTCCGTCATCCATTAGTCAGCACTTATCGCATCGAGGAGACCTATGGAAGGCCGCACTCCTAAACCCGCCGAGCGATCCGCCCTGCCGGTGCTGCCGGTGCGCGACACCGTGCTCTTCCCCCACGCGGTGCTGCCCCTCACCGTCGGCCGCGAGAGTTCGGTGCAGTTGATCAACTCCCTCGGGGACGAGAAGACCATCATCGTGGTGGCCCAGCGCGAGGCCCGCGTGGACGCCCCCCAGCCCGTCGACCTCTACTCTACCGGCACCCTGGCCACTGTCCACAAGGTGGTCAAGATGCCCAACCAGAGCCTGTTCGTCTTCACCGAGGGCCTGGACCGCGTGCATCTCCAGGAGTACACCCAGCTGACGCCGTTCATGAAGGCGACCTACGACATCCTGCCCCAGCCCGGCGCCCAGAAGAACCCGGAGGAGGAAGCGCTGCAGCGCAACGTCCTCTCCCTCTTCCAGCAGATCGTCGCCGGCTCGCCCACCCTCTCCGACGAGCTCCAGACCGTGGCCATGAACATCGACGACCCCGGCCGCCTGGTGGACTTCGTCGCCAGCTCGCTGCCCTCGCTCGCCACCAAGGACAAGCAGGACCTGCTCGAAACCACCGACGTCCGCGCCCGCCTGGAAAAAATCAATCGCCACCTGACCAAGGAATTGGAGGTCCAGCACCTCCGCAACAAGATCCAGTCCGAGGTCCAGGACCAGGTCCAGCAGACCCAGCGCGAATATTATTTGCGGGAGCAGATGAAGGCCATCCAGAAGGAGCTGGGAGAGCAGGATGAGAATGCCAGGGATATAGAAGAGCTGAAGCAGAAGATCGAAGCGGCGGGGATGCCGGAGGAAGTGAAGAAGGAAGCATTAAAGGAGTTGAACCGGCTGTCGCGCATGTCGCCGATGGCGGCCGACTACTCGGTCACCCGCAACTACGTGGAGTGGCTGGCGGTGCTGCCCTGGTCGAAGTCGTCGGGCGTGGCCGAGATCGACATCCCCAAGGCCAAGGAGATCCTCGACACCGACCACTACGACCTGCAAAAGGTCAAAGACCGCATCCTGGACTACCTCTCGGTGCGGCGGCTGAAGCCCAACATGAAGGGGCCGATCCTGTGCTTCGTGGGGCCTCCGGGCGTGGGCAAGACCTCGCTGGGGAAATCCATCGCGCGCTCGCTGGGCCGCAAATTCGTCCGGCTGTCGCTGGGCGGGGTGCACGACGAAGCCGAGATCCGCGGCCACCGGCGCACCTACATCGGGGCGCTGCCCGGACAGATCATCCAGGGCATCCGCCGCGCCGAGACCAACGACCCGGTGTTCATGCTCGACGAGGTGGACAAGCTGGGGCGCGACTTCCGCGGCGACCCCGCCTCGGCGCTGCTCGAGACCCTGGACCCGGAGCAGAACAACAGCTTCCGCGACAACTACCTCGATGTCCCCTTCGACCTTTCGAAGGTGCTGTTCATCACCACTGCGAACATGCTCGATCCCGTCCCTGAGCCGTTGCGCGACCGCATGGAGATCATCGAGCTCCAGGGCTACACCGAGAACGAGAAGGTGCACATCGCCAACAACTACCTGGTGCCGCGGCAGATCGAGGAGAACGGCCTGACCAAGGAGCAGATCGAATTCCCCGAGGCGGCCATCCGCCACATCATCCGGCACTACACCCGCGAGGCGGGGGTGCGCAACGTGGAGCGCGAGATCGGCACCATCTGCCGCAAGCAGGCGCGCCGCATCGCGGAAGGGAAGACGGAGAAGCTGGTGGTCACCCCGGAATCCATCAAGGAGATGCTGGGGGGCATCAAGATCCGGATCGACACCGAGATCGCGGAGCGCACCAAGCGCGCCGGGGTGGCGGTGGGGCTGGCCTGGACGCCGACCGGCGGCGACATCCTGTTCGTCGAGGCCAACAAGATGAGCGGCAAGGGCGGCTTCACCATGACCGGGCAGATCGGCCAGGTGATGCAGGAGTCCATGCAGGCGGCCCTGACCTGGGTGCGCTCCAACGCTGACAAGCTCGGAATCAATGATGCCTTCTTCAAGGACCACGACCTGCACATCCACGTGCCCGCGGGCGCCATCCCCAAGGACGGCCCCTCGGCCGGCGTCACCATGGCGACCACGCTGGTCTCGCTGCTGAGCGACCGCTCGGTGCGTCCGCTAACCGCCATGACCGGCGAGATCACGCTCAGCGGCAACGTGCTGCCGGTGGGCGGGATCAAGGAAAAGGTGCTGGCGGCCAAGCGCGCCGGGGTGCACGACATCATCCTGCCGGCGGACAACCAGATGAACATCGAGGAAGACCTCACCCCGGACCAGCTGGAGGGCGTCACCATCCACTACGTCAATACCATCGACGAGGTGCTGCAGATCGCGCTGCCCACCTCGGCGCACGAAGTGAAGAAAGACGCCGAGGAGCGGGAACGGGTGCTCACCAACGTGCAGTAGCTGGGAGCTGGTAGTTAGGGAAGGACTTGTAGGCCGCCCTACGCCCGGCTCTTCAGACGGCGCGGCGCCAGCCGCGCCTGCGGCGCAGCAGACCTAGCAGTCCCGAGACTCCCGAGCTCAGCAGGAGAAGGCCACCCGGCTCCGGTACCGCGTTCACCTGCAAGTCGATCGGCCCCAGATCGGTAGCATGCCCGATTTCGTTGCCCCAGCCAATCCAGTAGCCTGAATTCTCTTCGAGGTAATAGAGATTGCCGTCGATTCCGTCGATAAACAGCCCAAGACCAAGATTGTCCAGGTGCGGTGAAGAGAGATAGAGGATGTTGTTGAACAACCAGGTGTGGTGGG
>DATKKJ010000056.1 GCA_035543055.1 Terriglobales bacterium
TCACCAGGTCCACGGGCGAGCTGTGCAACAGCTGGAGCCCGGTCTCGGCGTCGCCGGCGGAGATGGTGGAGAAGCCGTCCTCTCCCAGGTTCAGCTCCAGCAGCCGCCGCATTTTGGGCTCGTCCTCGACGATGAGGATGCTCGCCTTCATCCCCCGCTCCCCTTGTCTGCCGGCTCAGTTTCCCCTGCCGGCAGGTAGATCACAAAGCACGCGCCGGCATCGGGCGCGCTTTCCAGCTGGATGCTGCCGCGATGCTCGTCCACGATCTTCGACACGATGCTGAGGCCCAGCCCAACTCCGCTTTTCTTGGTGGTGACGAAGGGGTTGAAGATCTGCTCGCGCAGATCGGCTGGCACGCCGGGCCCGGTGTCTTGCAACCGCATCTCGACCCCGCCATGTCCGTTCCGCGCCGCCCGCGAGACTTCCGCCCGAAAGGTGCCACCCTGCTCGCCCATGGCTTCATAGGCATTCTGCACCAGGTTGACCAGCGCCTGCTCCCACAGATCTCCGTCCACTTCCACCAGGGGAAGGTCCGCGGCGTATGCGGTTTCGACCTTCACCGGGCCTCCGTGCCAGTGTTCCGCCACCGCTTTCAGCGCGCCCTCGAGGAGGGCGACGATGGACTGGGGCCGGGTCTCGGTGCGAAGCGGCCGCGCGAAATCCAGGAACCGGCCCACCAGCACGCTCAGCCGGTTCACCTCGCTGGAGATGTATCCGGCCAGTTCTCCGGCCAGCGGGTTCGAGTCCTGCAATTTCTGGTTGAGCATCTCGGCCGAGCCTTTGATCACGCCCAGCGGGTTGCGGATCTCGTGGGCCAGGCCGGCGGAGAGCTGTCCCAGAGCGGCCAGCCGCTCCGATCGGCGGGCCTCGGCCTGCGCCAGTTGCAGGCGGCGATTGGTCTCCGCCAGCTCGTCGGTCTGGCGCCGGTTCTCGACCGCAAAGCGGTTCACCAGGAGCGCCGCCAGGTAGAAGAACAGGATGCGGATCGAGAGCTCCGCGATCCCCTCTGCGGTCAGTTCGTACTCCTCCAGCGCCGGGTAGAGGAAGGAGCAGTACATGCCGGAGGCGATCGTGGTCCAGAACAGCGTCAGGCCGGGTCCGAAGTACAGCGCCGCGGTGACGACCGGCAGGTAGTAGATCGGGTAGTAGCTGCTGTTGATCTCCGGGCCGCCGGTGTGGGCGATGAGCAGCGTGGCCAGCAGCAGCTTGGCCAGCACCATGAAGTGCCGCCCGTTGCGCGGATTCCACGCCAGGATGCGGCGCTCTCCGAGCTGCAGCAGGCCGATAGCGAGTAGCGTGAGCTGCTTGTGCACCTCGCGCACCGGAGGCAGGGCCGCCAGCCCGGCCAGCAACAGCAGCCAGACCGCGTCCAGCCACTCGATCCGCTTGCGCTCGCGCGGAGTCAATGGGGTTTCACCTCGCCACCAGTCTATCGCTTGCACCGATTCGCGCCACGCCGGCAGTTATATCCCGTGTTTTCCACGTTGCAGCCCGGGTTTTCCACGTCATTGCACCAGAATCGGGCATTGACTCGCGTTGCGTGTGAAAGTACATTGACGCGCGTCGACGGCTGAAAGGGTTGGTCAGGGAAGCTTGGTCAGTCCGAAGTAAGCTGGGTGATTCGCCGGGCGGGGCGACCCGCACGGCGTCCGGACCCGAAAAATCCGGCCTCTTTCGCGAGAAGGCGCCGGGGTTCGGAACCGCGAAAGCGGTGATTGCGTCAGGGGCTGCGATGGTACATGCCTCCACGCTGTTGGCTCTCTCGCAGGAGTCGGCGGCTAGAGCATAACCAATATCGCGGCCCTTCCTATTTCTATCCACATCCTAACAACCCAAACTGGACGGCAAAGACGCGGGCAGAGGACCTCCTGGATCGCTCGTCCGACTTGATGAGGTAGTCAGGAACGGCGACCCTTGATCCTGGGAAGAACAGCGGGGAAGGACCTCGGTGTCGGAAATCTCTGGCGGAGAGAGGGGGATTCGAACCCCCGATACAGGTGTTAGCCCGTATAACGGTTTAGCAAACCGCCGCCTTCAGCCACTCGGCCATCTCTCCGCGGGCGTGCGCTGCTCGGTTCCGATTATAAATCAAGGCTGGCGCAGGATGGTCCCATAGGGATCAAGGGCCAGGTTTCGGGTCCCGGTCGGGACGGCAAAGTGGAACGTGGTCTCGGGGCCGTCGGCGAAGACGCGTCCCAGATACACCAGCTTCTCGTCCTGGGCGCCGTCCCGGGAGCGCGACAGCACGCGGGCATAGACGGGGACGGGCGTAACCAGGGCGGTGGGGGCGTCGTGCTGAAGAACCGAGCCGCTGGCCGACGGCTTGCCGGCGCGCTGGGCCACGCGCACCGAGTGGAGTTCGAGGCGGGGGATGGCGGTGCCGTTCACCCAGCCTTCGAAGAACCAGTCCAGGGAATGACGGCCCTCGTGCCAGGCGGAGCGCGGCAACGCCTGTTCGAACGCCTTCTGCAGATCCGCGGCGCTGATCGAACGGCCCTGTTGCGCCAGGTAGAGCTGCCGCAAGGTGCGAAGGAAGAGCTCGTCGGAGGCGCAATCGGACGCCTCCGGAGCGCACGTTCCCTCGCGCAGCAGGTGGCGCAGCATGTGCATCAGCCAGGTGCCGCGGCCGTACAGCACCATCTCATAGGCGCCGGGAACGCGTGAGGAGAACAGGCGCGTGCCCAGGGTGACGGGTCCGGCATCCTTGAGCCGCAGCCCGGTGGAGGTCTTGCTCAGCAGGCGCTCGCGATAGTGATCGAGCAAGGCGCGAGAATCAGCGGGACGCTCCTTCTCCAGCATCAGCAGGGCGTAGTAGTTGGCGATGGCTTCCATCATCCAGGCGTCGCGATATCCGCGACGCATGACCGCATCGCCGAACCACTCGTGCGCGACCTCGTGGACCAGCATCAGGCGGGCGTAGGTGATCTCGTATGCCGGATCGAGCGCCAGCCCGCGGCGCTCCTCGGGCGAGAGGTACACGAAGCCGGAGAGGAAGATCAGTCCCGGCCAGCCCATGCTGTTCGGACCCGGGACTTGAGTGAGGGCAAGCGAACTGTAGGGGAAGGGTGCGATGCGAGCCGACAGGAACTCGACCGCGCGGGCGGCGTCCTCGGCGACCAGCGGGGCGTGGGCGGCGGGCATGGGCCGAGGCTCGATGGAGGCGGTCGCGGAGAGCTTGTCGCCCGTCACCGGCGGACGGGCGGGGAAGGCGCTCTCCATGCCGCGCCCGGCAAAGCTCTCAACCGGCGTGCCGCGGGCCTTGGCGCTGCTGGAGACGTACTCGCCCAGATTGAAGCCGGCCAGAGGGATGGGCCGCTCGGAGACCCAGTGCGATTCCTTCAGCCCCTCGAACTCCTGCTCGGAAACCCGCTTGCCGGTGGCCAGCAGCGTCCAGGGCGCGGGGTAGGTGAAGCGCACGTCGTAGTCGGCCATGGCCAGATCCTGGTTGGGGTACCAGATGCCGCGGGCGCCGACGTACATCAACCCGCCGCCCGCCTCGGTCATCACCGGCCCGGCATAACGGAAGCGGAGCTTCAGCTTCTCCCCGGCCTGGAGGGGCTGGGGAAACAGGACGGCGACCACGTCGTTGCCCCGCCGGGCCAGCTCGCCGCCTTCCAGCGCCTCGTTCTGAATGAATTCGGCCGGGACACCGCCGGAATCGATGGAGCTGATCCGCAGGTAGCGCGAGAGCTGGAATAAGAGGGCCCGTCCTCCACCCTCGAGGACGTCGGCATCGAGCGTGGCTTCAGCTTCGAGCTGGTGGGGAGGCTCGATGCGCGCGTCGATGGTGTAGCGGCGGACGGTGATGTCCCTGCGTCCCAGCTCGGTGGCTGGCTGTTCCGTCGTCTGCGAGGCGCTGCGGACGCCGCGCGCCGAGCGCATGCGGAATGCCGCCCAGATATCGTAGTAGACCCTGCCGTCGGCCAGGTTGGCCTGTCCCAGGAAGACCTGTTCCTCGTAGGCGGTGTCGAGGTACACGTCGAAGGTGCCCAGGCGTGTGCCGGCCAGCCTGGCGTGAAAGACGTGGCGGTCCGGCGCGGCCGAGGGGGCGCGAGTCAGCACCGCCAGCAGGTGCAGGGCATCGATCTCCGACATGCTGCGCGCCGCCGGGTCCCACTTATCGACATAGGACTGGGGGTCGTCGGCGGGTCCGCGGGCGGCGGCCATGATGCGGTCGGTGAAGGCGTCGCTCAGGCGGAAGTAGCCGGTGGTGAAGCGCTCCTCGAGCACCGCATGCCCGGTGTGCAGGGCGAGGGATTCGCGTTCCGCCTGAGTGGGCGGGAACACCAGCACCTCGCCCTCGCCGGCAAAGAAAGCGCCGGTGGTGTGCCCGGCGACCGGCTGCAGCAGCGCGATGACGCCGTCGGTGAGGGTGAGGTGGATGTCCTCGATGTCCACCTGGGCGTCGCGCACGCGATAGACCCGCGTCCGGTCCAGCCCATTGGTCCGCAGGGCGCGATAGAACTGGAGCGCGTCGCCCGCCTGGGCCAGGGCGGCGGGCGCAAACAGCAGCAGGATCAGGATCAACCGGGGCATGGGCCTACCGCAATAGACACCAACCGGAGGGTTTTGGGAAGCGGCGGAGGAACTTTACTACGGCCGGGCCGCGGGCGGCGGGCTGCGCCCTTGGTTGCGGGAGCTTCTTGATTAATGCCGGGGCGCGGCATCGTTGCTAGAATGCAGCACATTGTGCATACCTGGGCCAGCCGCATCCTTATCGTCTCTCTGCTGACCGCCGGCGCCGCTTCGGCCGACACCATCCGCCTGAAGAACGGGCGCACCATCTACGCCGACCGCACTCGCGAGGTGGACGGCAAGATCGAATACGAGGTGGGCGACAACACCTTCGCCATCCCCAAAGCGTCCGTGGAGCGGATCGAAGCGGGAGGGATGCCGGGGCCGCGCTCCAGCACCTCGTCAGCGGCTGACCCCGACTTGCCGGCGATCGAGCCCACCGGGACGGTGAAGCATGCCGACGCGGTCCGACTGAAGGTGGTCAAGGACGGGCACGTGGACCTGGACGCGCTGGCGGCGGCCGACCAGCACCCGGACCCGGAATTCACCGCCGCGGCCTACTTCGTGGCCGGCCGTTTCGAGCAGACGCACGGCAATCCCGACCGGGCCAGCGTCTATCTGCAGCGGGCCATGGGCCTGATGCCGGGCAACCCCGTCATCGTCGAGCAGTACGCCTCGCTGTTGCTCGACATGAACCGGTTCGCGGAGGCAGTGCCGTACGCGCTCGAGGCGACGCGCCTGGCGCCGAACTCCGCCGATGCCCATGCCCTGCTGGGCTACGCCTACTTCCACTCGGAGAAAACCAAGGAGGCGATCGCCGAATTCAAGCGCTCGCTGGAGATCAAGCCCGACCCCATGGTGGAAAAGCTGCTGGCCAAGGCGCAGCGCGAAGCCAGCGCCGAGGCCAGCTTCGGGGAGCAGGAGAGCGGGCACTTCACCATGCGGTACGAGGGCGGCAAGGCGCCGGCCGCGCTGCGGGCCGCCATCATGCAGACCCTGGAGCGGCACTACGACGACCTGGTGCGGGAGTTCGGCATCTCCCCGCGGCAGAACATCAGCGTATCGCTCTACACCGAGCAGGCGTACTTCGACGTCACCCGCGCGCCCGCCTGGTCGGCGGCGCAGAACGACGGCAAGCTGCGCATCCCGATCGAGGGGCTGAACGGCGTGAATTCGGAGCTTTCGCGGGTGCTGAAGCACGAGCTGGCGCATTCCTTCATCGCCCAGATCACGCGTAACCGCTGTCCCAACTGGCTGAACGAAGGCATCGCGCAGGTGGTGGAGCCCGCCACCGCCGCGCCCTTCGGCGCTCCCCTGGGGCGCATGTTCGCCCACGAGGCCGAGATCCCGCTCAACATGCTCGAGGGCTCGTTCGGCGCTTTCGACGACCGCACCGCCATGGTCGCCTACGGCGAGTCGCTGGCGGCGGTGGAGTACATCGTCCAGACCTACGGCATGAGCGACGTGGTGCGACTGCTGCAACGCATCGGCGAAGGTTCTTCCGCGGAAAGCGCGCTGCGCGCCGTGGTGCACTCCGGCTACGCTTCCTTCCAGACCGACATCGGCAACTATCTGAAGAAGACCTACGGCGAGTGAACTGGCCAGCGCCACCGGAGCTCCGGCCGGCCTGAAGGAAGTGGTTTACTCGGGGGATGAGCGGCGGTATGCTGCCGCCCGTGCCCGACCGCCGCCGCAAGAACGAGCCTCGCCAGCCGGAGCGTCGCAACCAGAACCGGCGGGCGTTTCCTCGCTGGGAACGGCCCTTCGAAGTCCGCTACGGAACCGGCAAGGAACTCGCCGGGGGGCAGGGCGTCGAGATCAGCGAAAACGGCATGGCCTTTACCGGCGACCGGCCCTGTGAGCTCGGCGCCGAGCTCGACGTGCGCTACCGCTTGAATCCCGAAGAGGACTGGGTGCGCGTGCGCTGCGTGGTACGGCACATCGAGGCCAATATCGTTTACGGGGTGGAATTCCTGAACCTGCGACTGCCCGACCGGCTCAACATCCTGGACTACGTCAGCGCCAAGAGTTGAGGCGGCGCATCACTTGTTCTTTTTCTTCCCGAACAGCCCGCCCAGCGCGCCTCCCAACCCTTCCGCGGGCGCAGCCATGGTGTTGCCCATGGCGCCGGCCACGTTGGGGATAAAGATCGGATTGGAGGTCGTGCCCTGGATGAGGAAGGGGACGGTGCCCTTGGCCTGCCCGAAGCTGGTGAGCTGGCTCACCCCGCCGAGCATGCCACCGCTGTTCAGCTTGGCATTCATCTTGTAGTTCAGCGCGTTGCTCGCGCTGATGGTGCCGGCGCCGGTGACCGTTCCGATAGACGGCACGATGATGTTGAGATTGTCGGTGCGGATGCCCTCGGGGGAGACCTGCAGGTTGGAGCTAAGGGTCTGGATAACGGTGTCGCTGCTCCCCCTGATCCCGGCCAGGGCCGAGATGGCCGACATCTTCGAGGCCAGGTTGTAACCGGTCAGGGTGGTGTTGGAGACGTTCACCGGCCCGCTGATGACCAGGCGGTCGATGGGCCCGTCGAGCGAGAGGTTGGCGTCCACGGTGCCGCCGCGCAGCGCGGCCCCCGAAGGCAGCACCACCCCGAACGCCGGCAGCAATCCCTCGACGTCGTCCACCGGCAGGTGCGAACCGTTCAGCTTCATGTGGACCACGGGGGACTCTCCGCGCGTGTCGTAGGTGCCGGAGAGCTTGGCCGTGCTCTTGCCGGTCAGGATGTTGCCCCGGGTGAGCGAGCCGGCCTGGCGCTTGTAGTCGTACTCGGTGGCGTAGTCGAGCGAGACCGGGGTACGCGCCGGAGCGCCACCCTTGGCCACCCGCAGCTTGGCCACGGTCGCCTTGCCGGTGGAGCGGCCGACCTTGCCGTCGGAGTCGAGCTTGCCGCTGTAGTCCAGCAGGCCCGCCAGGCCGGAGGATGGATCGAGGAACCCGGTACTGGCCAGATCCATGTGCTCGACCTTGACGTCGGCCTTGAGCGGAGTGGCGGCGGCATCGTCCGGGTTGAGCGGCCCCAAGCTGCCCTCCACCTTCATCGACCCGCCTCCTGGGGTCTTGGCTGCCAGTTCGAGGGGCATGACCGACGTGCTGGACAAGTCTTTGATCGTCAGGTTCACATCTTCATATACCCGCGGCTTGCCGCGCGCGGGAACGCTTCCCACCTGGATGCGCCCGTCCTTGATCTTGAGCACGCCGACCGAGAAGGCGGCTTGCGGAGCCGCGGGCTTCTTCGCGTCCTTCTTGCCGCCCATGCTGGAGTAGTTCCACTTGCCGGAGGCGGTGCGCAGCATGGTCACCTGCGGCTCATTCACCGCCAGCGAACGCACATTCAGGGTACGGGAGAAGATCAGCGGCACCATCTCCACGCCCACGTCCACCGACTTGGCTTTCAGGAAGGGCTCGCGGCTGAAGGCGGGGTCGTCGCTGATGGAGATGTCTTCCGCAGTGACGCCGCCCGCCAGCAGCGACAGCTTGAGATTGCCGATGTGCACTTCGCGGTCGAGCGACTTGCGCAGCTCCGCCTCGATCATGGGGCGGAACTTGTTGGCGTCCACCAGGAGCGGCAGCAGGATCGCGACCAGCAGGATGACAATGACGACCGCGGCGAGGATGAAAAGGCCTTTGCGTTTCATGACCGACCTCGTAGGCGCGTCAGGCGGAAGCGGACATGGCGGTGGCCGCGCGCACCAGCGCCAGGGCGGTGATGTCGTTCTCCACCACTCCCGGTTTGCCGCGATGGTTGGTGAATTCCTCCACCGATTGCAGGATGAGCCGGCAAAGATCGTGCGCGTCGGCGAAGCTGGTGGCCTCCAGGACTTCGGCCAGCCGCTCCATCCCGTATTCCTTGGACTTGTGTCGGCTCTCCACCAGGCCCTTGGAGGCGACCAGCAAAGCCGCGCCCGGCTGCAGCACCGAGAGCTGGGTGTCGTGCGCGGCGTGGGAGAACAGCCCCAGCGGAAAACCATTGGCGGGCAGCCGGGTGATGCCGGTCGAGTCGCGCAACAGCGCCGGCGGATGGCCGGCGTTGATGTACGCCAGGGTCCCCAGTCGCTCTTCGTAGCAGCCGATGAAGGCGGGAGAATTGCGCACCCCCTCCGCCGCCGTCATGATGGCGCGATTCACGTCGATGAGCAGGTCCGTCATGGCGTCGTGCTCATTGATGTACTCGCCGGAGAAGTTCTCCTCCACCTTCTTGCGGAAGACCTCCTGGGTGGCGGCCGCGATGTGCAGCGCCTCGGCGCGCCGGCCCGCGATGTCGGCCAGCAGGAACACCAGCCGCCCCGCCGGGGTCATCACGAAATCGTAGAAATCGCCGCCCATGCGGGCCGCCTTGTACATAGCCGCCAGCGAGGAATGGGGCAGGGTCGGGACCTTGGCCGGCTCGGGTTGCCGCAGGTCGCGCTTGGGGGCGGGCGTGTAGAAAGGTATTTTCATCGGGACCAGGGGAGGAGCCGTACAGTAGCACAAAAAAATATCCGCAGCAGCAGGATTCACGGGGCCCGGCCCGTCCCGGGACGGCTGGCATTCGGCGTTCGGGCACGTTAGAATACGCTGATCGCATGCGCGCAGGTTTTGGTGTAGTCCACCTGTCTTGAAGGTCTTGATCGTCCTATGAAGAGAGTTCCCGTCCTCCTGCTTGCCTTGGGCCTCCTGCTGCCCGCGGCGCTACTGGCCGATACCATCATCGAAGAGATCGTGGCCCGCGTGAACAGCGAGGTCATCACCCGTTCCGACTACCAGAAAGGCCGTGAGCAGCTGATGAACGACCTGCGGCAGCAATACGGCGCGGACGCGGAGAAGGAGTTCAAGGCGCGCCAGAAGGACCTCCTCCGCGACCTGATCGACCAGCAACTCCTGCTCGACAAGGGCAAGGAACTGGGCATCTCCGCCGACACCGAGCTGATCAAGAAGCTGGACGAGATCCGCAAGCAGAACAACATGGCCAGCATGGAAGACCTGGAGAAGGCGGCGGAACAGCAGGGGGTCAACTTCGAGGACTTCAAGCAACAGATCCGCAACAGCATCATCACCCAGCAGGTGATCGGCCAGGAGGTCGGGCGCAAGATCCTGGTCACGAAGGAAGAGACCCAGAAGTTCTACGAAGAGCATAAGCAGGAGATGGCGCGGCCGGAGCAGATCCGCCTCAGCGAGATCATGGTGGCGATCCCCAAGGACGCCACGCCGGAGCAGATCGCGGCCGCCGAGTCCAAGGCCAACACCCTGGTGAACCAGATCCGCGGCGGAGCCGATTTCGCCGAGGTCGCCAAGCGTTCTTCCGAGGGCCCCAGCGCCTCGCAGGGTGGCGAACTGGGCGTCTTCCGCCGCGGCACCCTGGCCAAGGAACTGGAAGACCGCACCTTCGCCATGAAAGCCGGCGAGGTCTCCGACGCCATCCGCACCAAGCAGGGATTCGTCATCCTGAAGGTGACCCAGCACGATGAGGCAGGAACGCCGTCGTTCAAGGAAGCCGAGCCCCGGGTCATGGACGCGCTCTATTACCAGAAGATGCAGCCCGCCCTGCGTACCTACCTCACCAAGTTGCGCGAGGAGGCCTTCATCGACATCAAGCAGGGCTACACCGACACCGGCGCCAGCCCCAACCAGACCAAGCCGGTCATCACCGCCACCGCCGCCGAACAGGCCGAGCAAGCCAAGAAGAAAAAGAAGAAGTTCCTCATCTTCTAGCGGCGGTGTCGGCGGCCCACCCTCGCATCACTGAACTCTGTACTCTGCCCTCAACAGCCTGCAGTCCCTGTGGGTGCCGATGTCCTTTTATGTCAGAATAGCTATGTCCCAGCCCTGTGGCCCCTATGAAGGATTTTTACGTCCGCGATTGTCCCGCCCACGAGAACAAGGTCATCACCACTTCCTTCGTGGTCGCCTCCAAGCAGATCAAGAGCAAGAAGACAGGCGAGCCCTACCTGGACCTGCTGCTGGCCGACCGCAGCGGCCAGATCGCGGCCAAGATGTGGGACAACGTCGCCGAAGCCCTCAATGCCTTCGAGCAGGACGACTTCCTCAAGGTCAAGGGCCTGCTCAACAAGTACAACAACCGCTGGCAGCTCACGCTGCACAAGGTCCGGCGCATGGCGGAGGCGGAGGTCGATCCCGCCGACTACCTGCCCAAGACCAGCAAGGACGTCGAGGAGCTGTGGCGGACGCTGGGCGAGTTCGTCGCCGGCTTCCAGAACCCGCACCTGAAGGCGCTGCTCGAGGCGTTCATGGCCGACCCGGAGATCTCCGCCGCCTACAAGACCGCGCCCGCGGCCAAGACCCTGCACCACGCCTACATCGGCGGGCTGCTCGACCACGTGGTGTCGCTGTTCAAGGCCTGCGACCTGGTGTGCCGCAACTATCCGCAGATCGACCGCGACCTGCTGCTCACCGGCGCCTTCCTGCACGACATCGGCAAGATCCACGAGCTCAGCTTCCAGCGCTCCATCGCCTACACCACGCGGGGACAGCTGCTGGGACACATGATCATCGAGCTGGAGATGCTGCAGGCCAAGATCGCGCAGGTGCCCGGCTTCCCGCCCGAATTGAAGCCGCTGATCGAGCACATGATCATCAGCCACCACGGGCAGTACGAGTTCGGCTCCCCCAAACTGCCCATGTTCCCCGAGGCGCTGGCGCTGCACTACCTCGACGACCTCGACTCCAAGATGGAAGCCATGCGCGCCCACTACGAGCGCGAGGCCGACCTGGAGGGCGAGTGGACGGCTTACAACGCGTCGCTGGGGCGTCCGCTGCTCGACCTGCGCAAGTTCCGCAACAAGACCGCGACCGAGGAGAAAGCCCCGGCTGCCGGCGGCTCCGAACCCAAGTGAACGACGCTCCCAAGCCGCGTCTGCCCCAACTCGAGCTGGAGTGCTTGTGCGTCCTGTGGAAGCATCCGGGAGCAAGCGTGGCGGAGGTCCGCGCCGCGCTCGAGCGTCCCCTGGCCTACACCACGGTGATGACGGTGCTGGAACGCCTGAGCGCCAAAGGCGTGGTGCTGCGCCGCAAGCAGGGCCGGGCGTACGCCTATTCCCCGCTTCTCGACCAGGACGCTGCCCGCCAGGACGCAGTGGCACGGCTGCTGGCGGGCTTTTTCGAGAACGATCGCGAGGCGCTGCTGAGCTATATCGGGCGCTTCCGCGGACGCGAGCTGCCGGCCAAGACAGCGCGCATCGCCGCTCCCCGGCCGGCGAGGAAGGCGCGCGCCGCGGCCGCCGATCGCTCGTTCGCCCCCACCCACATCGACGACTCTTTGCTCTAGAACCGGCGCCAACGGCCACTGGCTGGCGGACAGTGCCGGTCCGCCGGGCGTGCGTTGCGCCGACGCCTGCACTTCTGGTAAAAGGGCGCGTCAGAGAAGAGAGGGGTGCCTCATGCGTATCCGTATTGCATTCAAGATCATGGCGCTGGCGGCCGTGTTGGTGCTGGTGGCCTGCGGTGAAAAACCTCCCGCCGAGACCAGCGCCGGTGGCACCGCGGCCGGACCCGCTGCCCCGGGCGAGGCCGGGAAGAAGCCCGGCTTGCTGGAGCGCCTGGAATCGAAGCCGGTGGTCGTGCCGGAGGGCACGGTGCTGACCGTGCGCCTGAACCAGGCGGTCGGGTCGAAGATCAGCAACAGCGGCGATCCCTTCTCCGCCACCATCGCCGAGCCGGTGCAGGTCGGGGACAAGGTGGTGATCCCCAAGGGGGCGGAGGCCGCTGGTACCGTCACCGAAGCAGTGCCGCTGGGCCGCTTCAAGGGCGGCGCCAAGCTGGCCCTGAAGCTGAATTCCGTCACCATCAATGGCAAGAAGTATGACGTGCAGACCACCGGCGTGGCCGAGTCGGCGAAAGGCAAGGGGAAGCGGACCGCGGCCATGGTCGGAGGCGGCGCGGCCGCAGGTGCGATCATCGGCGCCCTGGCCGGAGGCGGCAAGGGCGCAGCCATCGGCGCGGCCGCCGGAGCCGGAGCGGGCACCGCCGGCGCGGCCTTCACCGGAAACAAGAACATCACCCTGCCGGCGGAGAGCAGCCTCAGCTTCAAGCTGACCCAACCGCTGGAAGTGAAGATGTAGAAGAGGTTTCGCATTTCGCGTTTCGCGAAAGGCGCGGCCGAACCCGGCCGCGCTTTTCTTACCCACGTGCTACATTCCCGGCATGGATCTTTCGCGTTTCAAGCTTCTGAGCTTCGATTGCTACGGCACTCTCATCGACTGGGAGGCGGGGATCCTGGGCGCGCTGCGTCCCCTGCTGAAGCAACCCGGCAAGGAGCTCTCGGACAGTGAAGTCCTGGCGCTCTACGCTGAATTGGAAGCGCAAGAGGAAGCCGGGGAGTACAAACCATATCGCAAAGTGCTGGGCAAAGTGGTGCAGCGGCTTGGCAGACGCCTTGGATTCTCCCCGTCGGCCGCCGACGTCGGCAGTCTTGCTGAGTCGGTCGCCGGCTGGCTTCCGTTCCCCGACACGGTGGACGCTTTGCAGCGTCTGAAGAAGCGCTATCGGCTGGTCATTCTCTCCAACATCGATGACGACCTGTTCGCGGCTACGGCCAGGCACCTGCATGTGCCGTTCGATTTCGTGATCACCGCCCAGCAGTGCCGGAGCTACAAGCCTTCGCTCAACAACTTCAGGACAATGCTGGAGCGGGCGGGCGTCGGCGCTGACGCCATCCTGCATTGTGCGGAGAGCCGTTTCCACGACGTCGCGCCGGCGCGCCAGCTGGGGATAGCGACGGTGTGGGTGAATCGCCATGCCAATCGGCCGGGAGCCTCGGCCTCCGGCCAGGGCACCGCGCGGCCGGACCTCGAGGTCCCGGACCTGAAGCGCCTCGCTGACCTGGCGGTGCCCAACAGCTGAATCCTGCTCCCGGCGGCGGTAATCCCCCTGTGCCCTCAGCGCTCTCTGTGGTTAAATCAGTGGCCATGCTGCGCTTCTGGACCGCGGGCGAGTCGCACGGAGAGACGCTGGTGGCGTGGCTCTCCGGACTTCCTGCCGGGCTGAAGATCGACCAGGCGTTCCTGGACCACGAGTTGTGGCGCCGCCAGCAAGGGTATGGGCGCGGCGGACGGCAGAAGATCGAGCGCGACCGCGCGCACATCGTCTCCGGGGTGCGGCAGGGCCAGACCATCGGCTCGCCCATCGCCATCCTGCTGGAGAACAAGGACTGGAAAAACTGGGAGGAGGCCTTGCCCGTGGCCCCAGGCGATCCGGCGAAGCACAAGGCGGTGAAATCACCGCGCCCCGGACACGCCGACTTGGCGGGCGCTCTGAAGTTCAACTTCTCCGAAGCCCGGTTCGTGCTGGAGCGGGCGTCGGCCCGCGAATCGGCGGCGCGTGTCGCCGTGGGTGCTGTCGCCAAGCTCTTCCTGCAGGCTTTGGACGCCGATGTCCTGAGCCACGTGCTCTCGGTGGGCAGCGTCGCCACCGGCGAAAACGACGTTGCCTGGGAAAAACTGCGCGAGCTCAGCGCGAGGCCGGAAGTGCTGCTCAACTGCGCCGACGCCGCGGCCGAGCAACGCATGAAGGCGGAAGTGGACAACGCGCTGAAGAACGGCGACTCGGTGGGCGGCGTCTTCGAGGTCGTGGCCCATGGCATCCCGCCGGGGCTGGGCTCGTACGCCAACTGGGACGAGCGTCTCGACACCCAGCTGGCGGCCGCCATCATGTCGTTGCAGGCGGTGAAGGCGGTCGAGATCGGCAGCGGCATCGCCGCCGCTTCCCTGCCCGGGTCCGCGGTGCAGGACGTGATCGCCTACGACAAGCCGGCCCACCGGTTCCTGCGCCGCTCCAATCGCGCCGGCGGCATCGAGGGCGGCGTCTCCAACGGCGAGGACATCATCGTGCGCGGATACCTGAAGCCGATCTCGACCTTGCGCCGTCCCCTGGAGTCGGTGGACTTCGAGACGCGTGAACCGGTGAAAGCCGCCTACGAGCGCAGCGACGTGTGCGTGGTGCCCGCGGCGGGAGTGGCGGGCGAAGCCATGGTGGCGCTCACCCTGGCGTGGGCCGCCCGCGAGAAGTTCGGCGGAGACTCCATGGACGAGGTACAGCGCAACTTCCGAGGCTATCTCGAACAACTCAAGGATTTTTGATTTGCGATTTGTGATTTGTGATTGCGGTTGGCAGTGACTCGCGTCCCAATAAATCACAAATCGCCAATCGCCAATCACAAATGAAACAAGAAAGCCCGTCGTGGCAGCGACGGGCTTTCCTGCATCGCGGCAAGATCCCCTGCAGACCCTGCCGGGACTGCCGAACTTCTAGCGCGGCGCCTGGTTAGGCGGCTGCGCTGGCGGTACGTCCTCGCTGGAGGCCGGCATGCTGGGCGCGGGTTGCTGCTGGCCGGCAGCGCTGTCCTCTGGCGCGTTGCTGGTGCCGATGGGGTTGCTGGCGGGAGCGGCGTCCGAGCTGCTGGGAGCAATCGTCGGAGCGCTCGGGGCAGCCGCCGGTTCCGTGGGGACTGCACCCGGCACAGCCATGCCCTCCAGGTCGCCGGCGCCATTCTTCAGCACCGCCACCTCCACCCGGCCGCCGAGGGTGCGCCGTACCTGGGCGCTCCCCGTGCCCGCCGGCACCGGCGCGTTGCCCATGCCCAGGGTGTAGATGCGGTACACCGGGATGTCATGGTTCAGCACCAAGTAGCGGACGATGGACTCCGCCATGCGCTGCGAGTTCTCGACCGCAGCCTGGCCCCGACCGGAAGAGAAACCCTGCACTTCGACGATGTAGCCCTTCTGGTTCTTCAGCGGCTCCGCCATCTCGTCCAATGCATCCTTGGCTTTCTTGCTCAGGGCCAGCTGGCCCGGACGGAAGCGGATCTCAGCCTCGGTGACCGGCTTGTACTGGTCGATGTTGCTGACCGTGGTCTCCACGCTTTGCAGGCGCTGCGTCGCCTGGGTAGCGGTCTGGTGCGCCATCTGGGCGCGGTTGCCGGCCTCCACGGCGTGCTGATCGGCTTCGTTGGCCCGGTTCGACGCCAGCCGGATACCTTCGCTGGCGCGAGCGTCCACGTCCTTGATCATCCTGGCGTTGGCCGCGGTCAGTTCGTCGAGCTCGTTCACCCGGCCGCGCACCGGGTCAAGCTGCTTCTGGACGTACTTCTTGCGGGCGAAGGGGTTAAGCTTGCCCCAGAAACCTTGCCGGCTCTCGTAGGTGAGGGGCGCGTGCTCGGGCGCGCTCGATGCCTGGTCCGGAGGCGACGGCTGGCTCTGCATCGGCTGGTCAGTCGGCGCAGACGTGGTTGCGGGCTGGGTCTGGGTATTCGCGGCGGGCGACGTGGTGTCGCTGGCCGGGGCCTGCTGGGCCACCGCGGGCATCGCCAGCAGGGCTGCCAATGGCAGAGTCAACAGCAATTCCTTCTTCATTGCGAGATTCCTCCGATTCGTTGGGGGGAGCGTCGGAGCGGCTCACCACCGGGGCGGGGGCCGGAAACGGAACGTCTGCGGCGCACCTTCGTACATCTCCTATCAATCCGATTGCCAAAGCTTGGAGGTCGATCGCTCCGCTAACTCCTTTGCCGTCAATGGGGAGTCGGGAGGTTACAATTAACGGCTAGGTAAGAAATAGCGGGCGGGAGCAATTTTGTTAGATCAACCGCTTGCACCGACGCCAAAGATCGACCGTGACCCCATCCAAAACCGTGGTCTCCCTAATCCTCGTAATACTCTGCGCCGCGGCTGTCGCCCAGGCCGCGGACCCGTCTCGGTACGCATCGGACAGCATTCCGCCCGCGCGCATGGAGCAGTATTCCGACCTGGCGGTGCGTTGGATGCAGCAATACCTGCAGGTCGACACCACCAATCCGCCTGGCAATGAAGCCCGCGCCGCCGCCTGGATGAAGAAGATCCTGGACGCAGAAGGCATCGAGAACCGCGTGTTCGAGATCGCTCCCGGCCGTGCGAACCTCTGGGCACGGCTGCCGGCCACCGTTCCGGAAGGTCAGCGGAAGCGTCCCATCATCCTCCTGAACCACACCGACGTGGTCACCAGCGACCCGGCCCACTGGAGTCATCCGCCGTTCAGCGGCGCCATCGATGGCGGCGCCATCTACGGCCGCGGCGCGCAGGACATGAAGAACGAAGGGCTGGCGCAGCTGGTCGTCCTGGTCATGTTGAAGCGCGAGCAGCAGCCGCTGGCCCGCGACGTGATCTTCCTGGCCACCGCCGACGAAGAAGCCACCAACATCGGGGTGAACTGGATGGTGCGCCATCCTGAGCTGCTGGAGAACGCCGAGTACCTCATCAATGAGGGCGGCGAGAATCGCGAGGAGGAGGGGCACGTCCTCTACGTGGGGCTGGACACCGCGGAAAAATCCCCCTACTGGGTGCACCTGGTCGCCCACGGGAAGGCCGGCCACGGCTCGCAGCCGGTGGCCGATTCCGCTCCCAACCGGCTGGTCCGCGCACTCGACCGCGTCCTGGCCTGGGAGACACCGCTGAAGCTGCTGCCCGTGGCTGAAAACTACCTGAAGGGGCGCGCACCCATGGAGACCGGCCAGCGGGCCGCCTGGTTCCGTGATCCGCGCCGCGCCATGAACGACCCCAAGTTCCGCGCCTACCTGAACAGCGACCGCGACTTGGCCTACCTCTTTCGCAACACCATCTCCCTGACCATGATGGGCGGGTCGGCCCAGACCAACGTGATCCCTCCTGAAGCCTGGGCCAATCTCGACATCCGCCTGCTCCCGGGGGAAGACCCGGCAAGTTTCCAGGCCGAACTCAAGCGGGTCATCAACGACCCTCAGGTCACCATCGAGCCGATCGGAACCTTTTTCAAGGCGAACTCGGCGCCGACCGATACGGCGCTCTTCCGCTCGATCGAAAGGGCTGCGGCGCGTTACTTCCCCGGCGCCCGTATCTTCCCGGCGATGACCAGCGGGTACAACGAGTGCCAGCGGTATCGCGAGCTGGGGATCGTCGCCTACGGATTCACGCCCTACTCCTCGAC
>DATKKJ010000057.1 GCA_035543055.1 Terriglobales bacterium
CATCACCTCGTGGAACTTCGAGGCGATCATCTTCATCAGGTCGTCCATCTCGAGATTGGAGTTGAAGACCTTCTCCAGGTCGTACATCTGGGTGATGCGGGTGATGGACTCGAGTTGAGAGTTGCGCTCGTTCTCGTAGGCCGAGCCGGCCGACAGCCCTAGCGCGGCAAGCTTGGCGAACTCCGCCAGGTCCTCCAAAGCGGACTGCGCGATCGGCTGCTGGAACGACAGGATCTCCACCCCCCCCACCAGGGTGTCGTCCACGAAGAAGGGAACACCGGCCAGCGAGGCCAGCGTACGACGCACGTTCAGGTGCGCGTAATCCTCGCGCCGCAGGTCCGGGCCGGTGAAAACCACGGCCCCTTGCTTGGCCCGCATCGAGCCTAGGGTGCCAAAGTCGGCAGCGATCAACGGTTCCAGGAAAGCGACCTCGCCTTCGGTCGCCTTCGCCTCCCAGCCCGCGTCCTCGTGGAACAGGTAAACGACCACCGCGCAATCGCCGAAGAACCCCGCCAACTGCTGCGCGATCAGGTGCGCGCGCGGCGTGACTTCGCTCGACGACAACAGGGCCGCTGCCAGTTCAGGGTAGGAGACGGCGAATCGCGGTCGCTGAGTCGCCATGCGAGCAATTCCTCCTCGGAACCGTGGAGATCAAGATCTATTTTGGGAGAGTCTGAGTACTTGCAAAATTGCCGGGCTTCTCTTAACTTGTCCGCGCACTATAACAACGGGTGCCTCGGGTGTCAACGCGCAGATGCGCGTGAAACCGCGTGGAATGTGCGATTGGCGCATTTCGGAACGGGGGAACGACCTTGGATATCGACGTTCGCAAGTATTCCAACGTGCAGGTCATCCGGCTGCGGGGCGACCTGAAGATCGGCGAGGCGGTGGACGAGTTCCGCCGCACCGTCGAAGACCTGCTGGCCGGCGGTGACTCCCGCCTAGTGGTCAGCATCGGCGACGTTCCCATGATCGACTCCAGCGGCATCGGGGTGCTGGTGCGGTCGCTGACCACCGCCAAGCAAAAGGGCGGCTCCCTGAAGCTGGTGAATCCCTCCAAGCTGGCCCTGCAGACACTGAAGATCGTCGGGCTGCTCAGCCTGTTCGAAGTCTTCGATGACGACGCGGCGGCGGTCGAGTCCTACGGCTAGCCGGCGGCCCCTGATCCGGGTCGCCATCTTCGACCTGGACGACACTCTCTACGACTGCCTCCAACAGCGGGTCCGCGCCGCCCATCGCTTCGCCGCCGAGGCCATGGCGCGGGCGGGTGTCCCGGCCTCCCCGCAACGCATCTTCCGCCTGCGCATGAAGGGGTATCGCATCGATCCCCAGCTGAGCCACGTGGACCGGTTCGTCTGCGAGCAGCTCGGGGTGAAAGACATTCAGGGAATCAGCCGCCTGGCGCGGGAGGCTTTCTTCTCGTGTCCGGTGGGCAAGCTCAGGCTCTTCCGCGGCTCGCGCCGGGTGCTGCGCGAGCTGCATCGCTGCGGCGTCCGCGCCTTCGTGGTCAGCTACGGGGATCCCGAGATCCAGCGCGCCAAGGCTGCGGCCCTCGGGCTGGACCGCGAGCCGGCCATCGAGCGCATCTTCTACGCCGACCGCGACCAGATCGTCACCAAGGACACGGCCTTCCAGGAGATTGTGAGCATTACGGGAGCCGCGCCCGAGAACGTGCTGGTGGTCGGCGACCGCTGCTCCGGCGAGATACGCGCCGGCAACCTGCTCGGCATGCACACCGTGCGCATCCTGGGCGGCGAGTTCGCCAGGCTCAGCCCCAAGAGCAGGGAAGAGCGCCCCGGCTTCCAGATCAGCAAGATCAGCGAAGTCCTGGATCTCCCCTTCCGCTTCGGGGCGATCCCAACGAAGTAGCCCGCGCGCCCGCACGCAGGCCGCTTGCTCACTGCTTCTTGGCCGCCGGTTCCAGCTTCTTGATCTTCACCTCGGCGCTTTGCCGCACTAGGTCCTTGAATTCCTTGTTGCCCCTGTCTGCGGGCAGCAGCGCGAGGCATTTCTTCGCCGCTTCCAGCGCCTTATCGATCTGCCCGTCGTTGGCGTAGGCGTCGGACAGAGTGTCGTAGGTGTTGGCGGAGTTCGGATAGGCCTCGGTGTTCAGTTTGGCTAATTCGACCGCCTCCTTGGTCTCGATGGACTGTATGCGGGCATAGACCGCCAGGTTGAGCGCGCTCTCGGGGAAGAGGTAGGCCTGCGGGTCCTTTTTCCGCGCCCGGTGATAGATCTCGACGGCCTTCGCCGCTCCGCCCGGCGACCCCAGGGCCGCCCAGAAGTCGGCCGCTGCCGAATGCTTCACCCTGACCGGGGCGTTGGCGTCGGCCGGCGACTTGACCAGTGTGTCCGCGTACCACGCTACGATCGCCTTCGGAAGCTCCGGGTGGGGGACAAAGATCTCGGTCCCGTGCTTGCCCTCGGCGAAGCCCATGAACTGGTTGCGCGGGTTTCCCGATATCTCAGTGATCCACTTCATGGCGCGGGGCGCGTCGGAATCGTACTGGTCGTCGGCCGCGGCGGCGGCGAAGACCGGCAGCCAGGGATTCTGTTGCAGGAACCGGATACCGTCCGCATTGGTCGGTCCGGCCAGCAGCACCAGGGACTTCACTTCCGGATGCTTGCTCGCCAGCTGTACTGCATTCTGGACCCCGCAACTGCCGCCGGCGGCGCCCATGCGCGTCCTGTCCACGCCCGGCTGCGACAGCAGGTACGCATACGCGGTCTCAATGTCAGCCGGCCAATGTTGCCGCACTTCCGCCAGTTTTTGCTGGTCGGCATCCTTCGGCAGAGCGCCGCTCTCTCCAAATCCGCGGTAATCCAAGGCGAGAGCGTTGATGCCGGCCGCCGCGAGCTGCGGCGCCAGCGGCGCCCACGACTTGCGGTCGGTGTTGCACATATGCAACAGGATCACTCCCGGGCCGGGCTTGGCCGCGGCGTAGTAGGTGGCCCGCAGCTTGAAGCCGTCAGGCGCGGTGATGTCCACATCGCGCGCCGCCGGCGGATCGGAAGCAAGTGCCAGAAGCGGTGTCAGGAACAGGACTGCAAGCAGCGTGCGTCGGAGCAAGAGACACCTCCACAGGAGATTGGACGGCCTCGGCTCCCGGTGGTGAGCCGAGAGTGGCACATTATCGCGCCCGGCGCGGCGTTTGGCGAGTGAGGTCCGAACAGCCGCGCTTCCCCGCGATATACTGGATGAGGGATGGCTGCCAGCAACGCCAAGACGTTCTACCTCGAGACCTTCGGCTGCCAGATGAACTTCCACGACTCGGAGAAGGTCATCGGCACCCTGATGAGCCAGGGCTACCGCCAGGTCGAGGCCGAAGAAGAAGCCGACCTCATCCTCTACAACACCTGTTCCATCCGCGACAAGGCGGAGCAGAAGGTCTTCCACCGCTTGGCTGACTTCCGCTCGCTGCAGCAGCAGGGCAAGCGCTTCGGCGTGCTGGGCTGCGTGGCCCAGCAGGAAGGCGAGAAGATCTTCGCTCGAGCCCCCCACGTGTCGCTGGTCTGCGGCTCGGCCTCCTACCGCCACCTTCCCGAGATGCTGGTGGAGATCGAGGAAGGGAAGTCACGGGTCACCGGACTCGACGACCGCCAGACGGACGAGACCTTTGAGACCGAGTTCACCGCCCGCAGCAACCCGCACCGCGGATACATCACCATCATCGAAGGTTGCGACAAGTTCTGCGCCTACTGCGTGGTGCCTTTCACGCGCGGCAAGGAACGCAGCCGCACCTCGGAGTCGGTGCTGGCCGAGGCACGGCAGATGGCCGACCAGGGCTTCACCGAGATCCAGCTGCTCGGCCAGAACGTGAATTCCTATCGCGATCCGGCGGGGAAAAAGTCGTTTGCCGCTTTGCTGGCCGCGGTTGGGGAAGTCCCGGGCATCCGGCGGGTGCGCTTCACCACCTCACACCCGCGCGATTTCACGCCGGAGATCGTGCAGGCTATCGATAGCGTTCCCACACTGTGCGACCACGTGCACCTCCCGGTGCAAAGCGGGTCTTCTCGTGTCCTTCGGCTCATGGCACGGGAGTACACCCGGGAGGAGTACCTGGAGCGGATCGCCTGGATGCGCTCGGCCAAGCGGCCCATCAGCATCACGACTGACGTCATCGTCGGCTTCCCCGGGGAAACCGACGACGACTTCGAGCAGACCATCAGCTTGCTGCACCTGGTCGGTTACGACGGCGCTTTCACCTTCAAGTATTCGCCCCGTCCCAACACGCCGGCGCTCTCGATGGCCGACAGCATCCCCGAAGCGGAGAAGGCGCAGCGCCTGGCGATTTTGAACGACCGGCAGCGCGAGATCCAGAAGGAACGCTACCAGAAGCACCTGGGCGAGACCCTTGAAGTGATGGTTGAAGGTAAGAATGCCCGGGGCCAGGTGGTGGGGCGCACCTCGCAGAACAAGCCGCTGAATTTCACTCACCAGCAACTCATCGATCCGGCGGCGGGAGCCTACGTGCGGGTGCGCGTGACTCAAACTTTTCCCAACAGCCTTGTCGGCGAGATGTTAGGCTAGGCCCCATAGGAAGGCGCGATGGCCGAAGTCGAAATGAAAATCCGCGGGCTCATGATGGATCCCGTGACCAATATGCCCATCGTCATCCTGAAGGACGTCTCCGGGGACGCCGTGCTGCCCATCTGGGTGGGCATCTACGAGGCCAATGCCATCGCCCTGGAGATCGAGAAGGTCACGACCCCGCGCCCGATGACCCACGACCTGATCAAGAACCTGCTGACCGGGCTGGACGCGCGGGTGCACAAGATCGTGGTCAACGACCTGCGCGAGGACACGTTCTTCGCCGTCATCTGGATGGAGCAGAACGGCAAGGTCATCAGCGTGGATTCGCGGCCTTCCGACGCCCTCGCCTTGGCGCTGCGCCTCGATTGCCCCATCTTCGTGGAGGACCGGGTGCTCAAGACCTCGAAGCTCTCCAACGCGGTCTCCGACCGGGTGTCCAACGACGAGCTGCGCAAATGGCTGGAGAACCTGAACGACGAGGACTTAGGGCGATACAAAATGTAGTCGCAAGTCGCAGGTCTCAAAGTCGCAAGCCATGGACCCCGCGGAACAGCTCCGGCGCCTTTATCTGGCCGGTTTCAATCTAGAGACATTCGAACGATATCCCAACGCTGTGGGCGTCGTCCGCGACGGCGCCATCGCCTTGCTGGCGGTCACGGCTGCAGGGCTGAGCATGGTGGGAACACCAGGCTGGCGGATGGGCGAGGTGATGGGAGTGCTGGTGGAGAAGGACGGGCGCCAGGTCTTTCAGGCCAAGGGGGAGGTCCAGGAGGCCACCCCGGAGCGCCTGGAGACCCTAAGACAGTTCAGGGAAGAGCTGGAGGAATTGCTCAAACCTCAGGAATAAGGGCGCCGGAGCCGCGTGTTCGCTGGGCCGTTTCATAGTTTACATAATATCTGTTATCGGACATTCGACCAGTCATTCTGACTAAACAAAAGTGCCTGTCACTAGACCTCTTCCCTCAGTGGATGGCGATGGCACCTTATCGAGGTTTCAGGAGGCCTGGGTTCTCATGGAATCCTGCCGGAATCTCGAACGTATTGGGGTCGAGACGAGAATCGGTAATCGATTCCACGACGCGTTCACTGATCATTGTCTTACCCGCACCGTATTTGTCGCCTATCCACTTGATCGTATGGCGCACCTGAACGGCTAAGCCTATTGGAACCGGGCCAACATGATGCACGTCTGCCAGTTCGGGATAAGTCACGACCAATGCTCCGCCAAGCTCTCCGGGCAAGGCGGTCATGCTGGGACACTCAACCTGTTGATGCTCGACGTACCATGCATCAACCGTCTCGGTCCCGCCGGTCCCGTTGTTTGTCGGGCGCTCGACCGTGGTGACGAAGCGCCTGGCCGTAAGTCCGAGAATCGCCTTCCGCTCGCCTGTATCCACTGTGCGACTCTCGATGCGAACTGCATCGGCCGGATGCTTGCTGATGTAATCTCGCAAGTCCGCGTCAGTCCACAGACGCGGTAGTTTCAAGGCGCGATATTGACGGGTGGTTGGATCGCTTATCAATCCCGTTCGAGTCGCACAATTGTTGATCCTCGTCCAGGTCACCTTGCCAGCAGCATCAACGGAATCGATCCGGCGCATCGTCGAATGCACGTAGTACACGCTCCGAACGACTATTGGATTCTCTACGCCAGGCGCCGAAGGAATCAGTGTCATTGTGTGACGCATTCTGACCGTTGAGTCTGTCTGGGCGAACAGAGGAGCTGCCACGATCAGCAGAAATACGACGGGCGAACGGAAAATTGAGAACATGGGATCAAGAGTACTTCCATACGGAGGCCTAGCAAAGTGCCCACTTCACATGCCCTGAACGGCTTCGGTAGTCTGCCGCGCTATATCTAGCGGAACCTGCGATGGCTGAAACGGGACGGAAGGAAGTTCGGCGGTTCTACCAATACTGCTCGTCAACCCGCTCATGGGCTGGGTACTGGGTCCTGGCTCCCTGCTAGGACGACCTTGGGATGGAAGAGCGTGCCGGCGATGCGGGTGGCAATGGCAATCAGCTCCGACTGCCCGACGAAGACCTTCACGAACCTGGCCTTCGACATCTCGGGCAGGTTGACCGCGATGCCGTGGCGGACTTTGGCTGCGAGGTCGTCGGCGACGGTGACGCAGGGAAAAGCCGGCAGCACCCGCCGCGGATGGACGAATTCCCTTTCGGGGTCCCCTGCCTGCGCGGCCGCTTCTAGTTGCTCAAGGCTCCGGGCGTCTTCCACGCCGAATTCCCCGGAGGCGGTGCGCCGCAGGCTGGCCAGGTGGCCGCCGATTCCCAGTGTCCTGCCCAGCTCGTGAGCGATGGAGCGAAGGTAGGTTCCTGATGACACGCGGGAGCGGAACCGGGCACGGTCTCCCGACAGCGACAGAATCTCCAGTTCCCGTACCTCCACCTCGACCGGCTGAAGCTCGACCTCTTTCTTCTTCCGAGCCAGCTTGTAGGCGGGCACACCGCCGATCTTCTTTGCCGAAAAAGGAGGCGGCATCTGCCTGATCCTGCCGACAAAGCCGCTGGCAGCATCCCGGACCTGCTCAAGCGACAGGTCGGCCTGCCTTGCTTCCCCGACCGGCTCGCCTTCGGCGTCATAGGTGTCGGTGGCCAAGCCGAACCGGAACTCGCCCTCATAGGACTTCTCCGCGTGGCTGTAGAACTGGGCTAGGCGGGTCATCCGGCCGAGAAGCAGCGGAAGCACACCTGTAGCCATGGGGTCCAGTGTCCCCAGATGTCCCACGGAGCGCTCGTGGAGCAGGCGGCGGACGCGCGCGACCACGTCATGCGAGGTCATGCCTGCGGCCTTGTCGATGACCAAGACACCGTTCATGGCTTTCTGCTATCGTGAGGTCCAAGCGCGCAATGAGTCAACCATGAACGCCGCCAGCTCCGGTTCCGGGGCTCCCGACCGATGATCCCGATTCGCGACGACACTCCGCGCACCACCACGCCGTACGTCACTTACTTCCTGGTGGGCCTGAACCTGCTGATCTTCCTGTTCGAGGTGGCGCTCGATCCGCGGAGCCGTACTGGCTTCATCTTCACCTTCGGCACCATCCCGGTCCGCTTTCTGCAGCTGATCCGGCCCCATCCGCTGGCGGCCATGGTGCCGGTGGTCACCTCGATGTTCCTGCACGCCTCCTGGCTGCACGTGATCTTCAACATGTGGGGGCTGTGGATCTTCGGTGACAACGTCGAAGACCATCTCGGTCATGTCCGCTACCTGCTGTTCTACCTGCTGACCGGCTTCGCCGCCGCCGGCCTGCACATCCTCTTCAATAGCACTTCGCAGGTGCCGAGCGTGGGCGCCAGCGGAGCCATCGCGGGGGTGATGGGAGCCTACTTCCTGTTGTACCCCTCAGCCCGGGTACTGACGCTGATCCCCTTCTTCTTCCTCTATTTCACCTGGCTGCCGGCGTGGCTGGTCCTGGGCTATTGGTTCGTGGTCCAGTTCCTGAGCGGGGCCGCCACTTCCATCACCTACTCCCACCAGACCGGGGGCGGGGTGGCCTTCTGGGCGCACGTGGGCGGATTTGTGGCCGGCTTGGCGCTGATCAAACTGTTTCCTGCCCGGGCGCCACGATATCGCTACACCGAATGGTCGTAAACGTCAGTTCGGGCCGGAAGCGGTGGCGGCGGTCATCCGCCGTTTGAGCTTCTCCCGCAGCTCGATGGGCGCTGAAGCGTTGCAGGCCACCAGGAACCACAGCGGACGGCCCGGATCGGCAGCCAGCTCCTCCAGGGTCTGGACACTGGCGTTGGGATGACGCGCGACGTTCTCCTGGATGGCGTCGTAGGGATGCCCGGCGAGCTTCTCCAGGGTCCGCGCCGAAGTGTTAGGGTGCTCGGCAATGGTGCGCAGCAGGAGGTAATCGTCGGCCGGGGCGCCCTCCGCCAGCAGTGCCAGGTCCTGAGACGTGGCCTGGGGGCTGCGCGCCATCTCCAGCTTGTGGTCCCAATCGCGGTTGATGGCGTTCAGTTCGCGGGTGCGGAGCTCGATGAGCTCTTGCAGGATGTTCTTCTCGCGGTCGAGCTGGTCGGTCCGCAGCACGAACTTCTGGATGGAGTCGAGCACCGCTTTCAGGTGCTGCCGCTCACCGTAGATGATCTGGGTGGTGCGCTTGATGGGATTGAACTCGCGCGGGTAATCGGATCGGCGCATGACGGCCCTCCCGGGGGAGAGCGCCATTCTAGCGCGGAATCTCCATGATTTCGATTTCGGATTTCAGATTGTAGATCTAAGATTGCTGATTGTTGACGTGGTTGTCCAGAATCCCGACTTACAAGGCTCCGCCGGTGGGGGCGATCACCAGCTCTTCGACCGTGGCGTTCTCCGGCAGGAGGATGGCGTTCACCACTGCCCCGGCAACGCTCGCCGGCGACATCATGCGCGAACGGGGGGCGTCGGGCCAGAACTGCTTCCAGATCTCGGTATCGGTGGCGCCAGGCATGAGGGCAATGACGCGGATGCCCCTGGGGCGGAGTTCCGCGCGCAAGGTGATGCTGAAACCCATCAGGCCGTGCTTGGAAGCAACATAGGCGGCCATACCCGGAAACCCGCCCTTTGCAGCCACGGAGAGATTGTTGACGATAGTGCTGCCTCGCCGCATGAGGGGCAGCGCGGCCTGGGTGCAGAGGAACGTTCCGGTGAGGTTGGTGTCGAGCGTGGTGCGCCACTCCTCCAATGACATCTCGTCCACGTTCTGCTCGGGCCCCGCATACCCGGCGTTGTTCACCAGCACATCGATGCCTTTGAATTCCCGCTTGGCCGCGGAAAAGAGACTCCGTACGGACCTCGGGTCGCGCACGTCGCAGGCTTCGGCCAGCACGCGTGTTCCATGGCTTTCCAGGCGCTTTGCGGCCGACTTGAGCTGCGCAACGCTGCGGGCGGTCAGGAGCACATCGAAACCGGCCCGTGCCATAGCATCCGCGATGGCCAGTCCGATTCCCCGGCCGGCGCCGGTGATAATGCCGACCTTCCGCTCAGGACTTCCAGGCATCAGCTGCCATTCATGCCCTTGGCGCGGATGAGGGCGAGGAATTCCTGGCGGGTCTCCTGCTCATCGCGGAAGACGCCCAGCATGGAGGAGGTGACGGCGGCGGAGTGCTGTTTCTCGACGCCCCGCATCATCATGCACAGGTGGCGGGCCTCGATGACCACGCCCACGCCCTGCGGCTGGATGGCGCCCTGGATCGCTTCCGCGATCTGTACCGTCAGGCGCTCCTGCACCTGGAGGCGGCGGGCGAAGACGTCGATCAGCCGCGGGATCTTGCTCAGGCCGATCACCTTGCCGTTGGGGATGTAGGCGACGTGCACCTTGCCGAAGAAGGGCAGCAGGTGGTGCTCGCACAGGCTGAACATCTCGATGTCCTTGACGATGACCATCTCGTCGTAGCTGACATCGAAGAGAGCGCCCTTCAGCATCTTCTCCGGGTCTTCCTGGTAGCCCTTGGTGAGGTACTGCATGGCCTTGACCATGCGCGGTGGGGTGTCGAGCAGGCCGTCGCGCTGCGGATCCTCGCCCAGGCGCACCAACAGCTCGCGCATCAGCTCCTCAAAGCTGGCGCTGGTCAAGCTCACGGGTTCGGCCGATCTCTTCATCAGGTCTCCCTTGCTCATCGCGTGATGTTGGCGTCGCCGGCGTACTCGAACGAATTCTGTGTGGTCTCTTCCAGGCGGACTCTCTCCAACTCGGCGGCGGCGAAACCACCCTTGAGGATGCCGTAGATCTCGATGCACAGGTTCTCGGTGGTCGGGACCACGTCGCGGAACCGGGGCAGCACGTTGAGGTGCTCGTGCCCGAACGTCTCCAGGATGTTCTGCTCGACGTACCGATCCAGTTCGACCAGGTTGCAGACCATGCCGGTGGCGGCATCCACCGGGCCGGCTACCGTTACCTCCAGAGCGTAATTATGCCCGTGGCCGTGCGGGTTGTTGCACTTGCCGTAGGTGCGCCGGTTCTCGTCGGCGGACATGGCGTCGCTGTGCAACCGGTGCGACGCCGAGAACCAATACCGCCTTGTGAGGTGCGCCTTCATTTTTCTCCGTAGAAATCCACGAACAGATCCGCGGTCTCGTACACGCGGACGCGGTGCAGTTCGGCCACCTTCAGTTTCGTCTTCAGGCGGTTCCAGATCGCGATCGCCAGGTTCTCGGTCGTGGGAATGGTGTGAAAAAATTCCGGCACTTCCTTGTTGAGAAAGCGGTGGTCGAGAGCATCGAGCACTTCCCTGCTGAGGACCTCCTTCAGCTCCTTCAGGTCCACGACGAACCCGGAGCGCGGGTCCACCGGCCCGCGCACCGTCACTTCCAGGGTGTAGTTATGCCCGTGGCCGTGCGGGTTATTGCACTTGCCGAAGATGCGGCGGTTCTCCTCCGGAGTGAAGTCCGGGTTGTGATAGTAGTGCGAGGCGGAAAACTCGGCCTTGCGGGTCAGATAGACGACCGTGCGTCGCGCGCGTTCGTCGCCGGCGGCGCGCTCGGTCTCGCGTTCGACGACTGCGGATGGCTTGGACAATACGCCCGTCCTTTCCATGGGATCGGTTTGCGCCACTTGTAATAGAAGCGCGAACGCAACAAAAGATACGAAAAGATCGGCAGCCCCAAGGGCGCCAGGAGATCGGCTGGAAACCCAAAATGGGCGCGGCGTACGCGCTTCAGGACGCGCAGCCAGCATAAAGCGGCGAAGCCCACCACCGCCACTACGAACTCGCGATTGCATAGCAAGCCCGACCGGACAGAGACGGCGCAATCGTTGCCCTCAACGATCGTCCCA
>DATKKJ010000058.1 GCA_035543055.1 Terriglobales bacterium
GGTGGGCGAGGAAGTGGAGATCGTGGGCTTCCGCGAGACCCGCAAGACGGTGGTGACGGGCGTGGAGATGTTCAAGAAGCAGCTGGACGAGGGCATGGCGGGGGACAACGCCGGGCTCTTGCTGCGCGGCACGGGCAAGGAAGAGGTGGAGCGGGGCATGGTGATCGCCAAGCCGGGCTCGATCACGCCCCACACCAAGTTCAAGGCCGAGGTGTACGTGCTGTCGAAGGAAGAGGGGGGGCGGCACACGCCGTTCTTCAAGGGCTACCGGCCGCAGTTCTACTTCCGGACCACGGACGTGACCGGGGTGGCGGAACTGCCCACGGGGACGGAGATGGTGATGCCGGGGGACAACGTGGCGCTGACGGTGGAGCTGATCACCCCGGTGGCCATGGAGAAGGGGCTGCGCTTCGCCATCCGCGAAGGCGGACGCACGGTGGGCGCCGGCACCATCTCGGAGATCCTGCAGTGATTGCGTAGCGACGGGCGTCTCGCCCGTCGCTCTGACAAAACAATATGCGCGGCATGCAACCAGCCGCTGGCTCTTTGAGGAAGTGAAACGTGATTGGAAAAGACAGAATCCGGATAAGGCTGAAGGCCTACGACTACCGCGTGCTCGACCAGTCCACCGGCGAGATCGTGGAGACCGCGCGGCGTACGGGCGCGCAGATCGCGGGCCCCATCCCGCTGCCCACGGTGAAGAACAAGTACTGCGTGCTGCGTTCGCCGCACGTGGACAAGAAGTCGCGGGAGCAGTTCGAGATCCGCACCCACAAGCGCCTGCTCGACATCCTGGAGCCGACGCAGCAGACGGTCGATGCCTTGATGAAGCTCGACTTGCCCGCCGGCGTGGACGTGGAGATCAAGGCGTTCGGGAAAGAGCACAAGTAGCTAGTAGCTGGTAGTTAGTAGCTAGGAAAACCTACAGTCCCCGCTGGGGATGATGAGGAAGAGAAGACAATGATCACGGGAATCCTGGGCAAGAAAGTCGGCATGACGCAGCTCTTCGACGCGAAGGGCGACGTGCGGCCCATCACGGTGCTGCAAGCCGGCCCCTGCGTGGTGACGCAGAAGAAGAACGCCGCCAAGGAAGGCTACGACGCGGTGCAGATCGGCCTGGTGGAGTTCGTCAAGGGCACGCACGTGAACAAGGCCATGGCCGGGCATTTCGGCAAGCACAACGTACCGCCGGTGAAGTTCATGCGCGAGGTCGCCATCCAGGCGGTCGCGGACGGCGACGCGGACAAGCAGGTCAACGTCGGAGACAAGGTCCTGGTGGACATCTTCGACGGCGAGAAGTTCGTGGACGTCACCGGCACCAGCAAGGGACGCGGCTTCGCGGGAGTGGTCAAGCGTCACCATTTCGCGGGCGGCCCCAAGTCGCATGGTTCCATGTTCACCATCAACGGTTCCATCGGGTCGTCGGCCTTCCCCTCGCGCGTGTTCCCGGGGATGCGTATGGCCGGGCACATGGGCCAGGCGCGGGTGACGGTGCGCAACCTGCGGGTGGTGGGCATCGACCTCGACGAGAACCTGCTGATGGTCGAGGGTGCGGTGCCGGGGCCCAAGGACGGCTACGTCATCATCTGCAAAGCCAAGAAGCCGCCCAGAGAGCGCCGCGGCTTCGCCGGCGAGGGCACCATCGATCCGCTGAAGGCTTCGAAGCGCAAGGCTGTGAAGAAGTGACCGCGTTTGGCGGCGTCTGAGCCCGCCGCGGTCATCCTGAGCGACTCGCGAAGGATCAAGGAAGAAGAGTTATGGCATCGATCGACGTTTTGGATCTGACCGGCAAGAAAGTGGGCTCGCTCGAGCTGTCCGAAGAAGTCTTCGGGGCGGTGAACGAGGACCTGCTGTGGGAAGCGGTCAAGCACTATCGCGCCGGACAGCGCGCCGGGACGCACGCCACCAAGAACCGCAAGCTGGTGTCGGGCTCGGGCAAGAAGCTGTGGCGGCAGAAGGGCACGGGGCGCGCCCGCGTGGGCTCCATCCGCTCGCCGCTGTGGCGGCATGGCGGCACGGTGCACGGGCCGCAGCCGCGCTCCTACGAGTACGACTTTCCCCGCAAGAAGCTGCTGGGCGCGCTGCGCTCGGCGCTGGCGGCCAAGTTCGCCGACGGCAAGCTGACCGTGGTCGAGAATTTCGACCTGGGTGAAGCGAAGACCAAGGCCTTCCGCCAGGCGCTCGATGCGCTCAAGGTGGACAAGACCGCGCTGCTGGTCGAGGTCGCGAAGAAAGAGAACCGGAACCTGGAACTGAGCTCGCGCAACCTCGAGGGCGTGGAGCTGGTGCGAGGGCACCAGGTACATCCGTATCACCTCCTGCGCTATGACCGCGCGGTGTTCTCGCGGCCGGCACTGGAGAAGCTGCAGAACTCGCTGGCGGCTTCGGCCTCGCGGCGGAAAGCGGAGGTCGCGTAATGAAGAGCGCGTATCAGATCATCCGCAAGCCGGTGATCACGGAAAAAGGGCTGGGGGTGAAGGAGACCGAGCACACGCTGGTCTTCGAAGTCGCCGCCAAGGCCACCAAGACCGAGGTCAAAGAGGCGGTGCAGCAGATCTTCAAGGTGAAGGTGGATTCGGTGCGCACCGCAAACTTCCAGGGCAAGGAGCGGCGGCGCGGGCGTTTCGCCGGCTACCGGTCCGACTGGAAGAAGGCGTACGTGAAGCTGAAGGCCGGCGAAAAGATGCCGGAGTACGCACAGAATATGTAGTCAGGAGTCGGTAGTCGGGAGTCAGCGATTCCCGGCGAAGGCCAAGGGCCAAGAGCCAAGAGCCGAAAGCAAAGAGCGAATCTTATGGCGATCAAGACATACAGACCGGTAACCCCGTCGCGGCGCTTCATCACCACGCTGGTGAACGAAGAGATCACGGCGGACCGTCCGCACAAGCCGCTGCTCGAGCCCAAGAAGCGCACGGGCGGGCGGCGCAATGCGGGCGACATCACCTCGTGGCACCGGGGCGGCGGCCACAAGCGCCAACTCCGCATGGTGGACTTCAAGCGCGACAAGACCGGCATCCCGGCCACCGTCGCCTCCATCGAGTACGACCCCAACCGTTCGGCGCGCCTGGCGCTGCTGCACTACGCCGACGGCGAGAAGCGCTACATCCTGGCGCCGGTGGGGGTGCAGGTCGGCCAGAAGCTGGTGAGCGGCGCCGACGCCGACATCCTGGTAGGTAATGCGCTGCCGCTGCGCAACATCCCGCCCGGCACTACGGTGCACAACATCGAACTGCGTCCGGGCAAGGGCGCGCAGATGGTGCGCTCGGCCGGCGGCGCGGCGCAGTTGGTGGCCAAGGAAGGCGACTACGCACTGGTGAAGCTGCCTTCGGGCGAGACCCGCAAGGTCCTGATCGACTGCATGGCCACCATCGGCCAGGTCGGCAACCTCGACCACGAGAACGTCGCCTTCGGCAAGGCGGGCCGCAAGCGCTGGCTGGGACGTCGCTCGGTGAACCGCGGCGTCGCCATGAACCCGGTGGACCACCCGCACGGAGGAGGCGAGGGCAAGACCTCCGGCGGACGTCACCCGGTCACTCCGTGGGGACAGCCCACCCGCGGCTACAAGACCCGTAACAACAAGCGCACCGACGCGTTCATCGTCAGTCGGCGGCAGAAATAAAGAGTAGAGATATGCCACGTTCACCGAAGAAAGGGCCGTTCATCGATTCGCACCTGATGGTGAGGATCGAGGGCATGAACCGGAGCAACGAGAAGAAGGTCGTGCGCACCTGGTCGCGGCGTTCCACCGTCCATCCGGACATGGTCGGCCACACCATCGCGGTGCACAACGGCAAGAAGTTCATCCCCGTGTACATCACCGAGAACATGGTGGGTCACAAGCTGGGAGAGTTCTCCCCGACCCGCATCTTCAAGGGGCACGGCATCAAGGGTGCCGCGGAAGCCGCGGCCGCGGCGGCGGCGCGTCCGGCGGGCGTTCCCGGCGGTCCGGGCGCCATCGTGCCCTCGGCCCCGGCGGCGGGCGGTGCGGCTCCGGCAATTCCGGCCCCGAAGAGTTAACGAGAGACGATCATGGAATTCAGAGCAGAAGGAAAGTACATCCGAGTCTCGCCGCAGAAGGCGCGCCTGGTGCTGGACCTGATCAAGGGGCGCCGGGTGGAGGAAGCGATGAACACCCTCACCTTCACCAAGAAGGGCATCGCTCCCGACGTCGCCAAGCTGCTGCGCTCGGCCATCGAGAACGCCAACTACCTGAGCTCCGAGAAGGGGCTCGACGTGGACGTGGACAATCTCTACGTGAAGCGGGCCATCGCCAACGAAGGCCCGCGCATGAAGCGCATCCGGCCGGCGCCGCAAGGGCGGGCCTACCGCTACCAGCGCCGCATGTCGCACATCGAGATCGCGCTCGCCGAGAAGGGCAAGAACGGCGCCGAAGCGGTGGCCACCGTGGTCGGCGAGGAAGAACAGCCGGCGCCGCGCGCCAAGGGCAAATCAAAGGCCAGGAGAGGATAGCCATGGGACAGAAGGTCCATCCTTACGGGTTCCGCCTCGGCTACACCAAGCCGTGGAAGTCGCGCTGGTACGTGGAGCGTGACTACGAGAAGCTGCTGCTCGAGGACGTGAAACTGAAGAACGAGCTGCGCGAGAAGCTCAAGTCGGCGGGCGTCAGCTCGGTGGAGATCGAGCGTCCGGGCAACAAGCTGCGCATCATCATCCGCACCGCGCGCCCGGGCATCATCATCGGCCGCAAGGGGGCGGAGATCGACAAGCTGAAGCAGGAGCTGCAGAAGCGCACCTCGCGCGACGTGTTTATCGACATCCAGGAGGTGCACAAGCCGGAGCTCGACGCCCAGCTCGTCTCCGAGTCGATCGCGCTGCAGCTGGAGAAGCGGGTGGGCTTCCGCCGCGCCATGCGCAAGGCGGTGGATTCGGCTCTGCGCTTCGGCTGCAAGGGGATCAAGGTGCGGGTCTCGGGCCGGCTGAACGGCAACGAGATCGCGCGCTCGGAGTGGTACCTGCAGGGACGCCTGCCGCTGCACACGTTGCGTGCCGACATCGATTACGGCTTCAGCGAGGCCCGCACCACCTACGGCGTCATCGGGGTGAAGTGCTGGGTCTATCGCGGCGAGATCCTGCAGGAGAAGAAGCGCCAGCCGCAGGCAGCGCCTGCCGGCGGATTCTGAGATCTTTGGTCGAGAGAATTGACTTATGTTGATGCCAAAAAAGGTTAAGTACAGAAAACAGCAGCGCGGGCGGCGGGCCGGCAAGGCCTGGCGCGGGTCCACGCTGGCCTTCGGCGATTACGGCCTGAAGGTGCTCGAACCCGGCTACATCACCGACCGGCAGATCGAAGCCAGCCGCGTGGCCATGACGCGCTTCGTCAAGCGCGGCGGCAAGATCTGGCTGCGCCTGTTCCCCGATAAGCCGGTCACCAAGAAGCCAGCCGAGACCCGTATGGGCAAAGGCAAGGGCGCTCCCGACCACTGGGTGGCGGTGGTCCGCCCGGGCAAGATCCTGTTCGAGATGGAGGGCGTGACCCTGGCCGAGGCCGACGAGGCGCTGCGCCTGGCGGCGCACAAGCTGCCGCTGAAGACCCGGGTCGTGGCCCGCGAGGGGGTGCACTGATGGCGAAGACCGCCGAACGCAAGCCGCCGGCCAACGCCTTCTCGCGCCGCGAGAACAAGGACGTCGAGAAGCTGCGCAACCTCTCGGACAATGAGCTCGTGGCCCGCCAGCGCGACCTCAACGACCAGCTCTTCCGCCTGAAGTTCCAGATGAAGATGGGACAGACGGAGAGCCTGAAGAAGATCCGCGACCTGCGCCGCGACCTGGCCCGTGTGAAGACCATCGCGCGCGGCCGCACCCAGGGCCTGGAGCCCACCGGAACGGAGAAGAAGTGATGGCTGACACGAACCAGCAGGCGGAGAAGTCCCGCCGCAACACCAAGATCGGCTACGTGGTGTCCACCAAGATGGCGAAGACCATCGTGGTCGAGACCACGCGCCAGAAGGCGCACCCGCTGTATCGCCGGGTGGTCTCGCGCTCCAAGAAGTTCTACGCGCACGACGAGAACAACACCGCCCGGGTGGGCGATGTGGTCCGGATCGAGGAGACCCGGCCCATGTCGCGGCTGAAGCGCTGGCGGCTGAAGGACATCATCCAGCGCGCCGCCCTCGTGCCGTCGGCCGAGGAAACCCCGGAAGGGAAGCTGGCGTAAGGCTCGGGAGATCAGGGAGAGACGCGTATGGCAGTCATGATGAGAACGATGCTCGATGTCGCCGACAACAGCGGCGCGCGCCGGCTGCAGATGATCCTGCCGCTGGGCGGCGGCGCCGGCCTGGTGGCCCATCTCGGCGACGTGGTCACCGCCAGCGTCAAGGAAGCCTCGCCCGACGGCCAGGTGCAGAAGGGCAAAGTGGTGAAGGCGGTGATCGTGCGCACCCGCAAGGAGCACCGGCGCAAGGACGGCACCTATATCCGCTTCGACCAGAACGCCGCCGTGCTCATCAACGAGGCCGGCGAGCCGGTCGGGACGCGCGTCTTCGGGCCGGTGGCCCGCGAGCTGCGCGAAAAGAAATTCTTGAAGATCGTGTCGCTGGCCCCGGAGGTCCTCTAGCCTCCGCCCCGGCGGAGATTGGGAAAAGCTTATGTCACGAGTGAACGTCGATATCCGGCGCAACGATACGGTGCGGGTCATGACCGGGCGCGACAAGGGCAAGGAAGGGCGCGTGCTGCGCGTCTTCCCCAGCGACCGCAAGATCCTGGTCGAGCACGTCGCCATGGTGAAGAAGAACGTCCGGCCCAACCCGCAGAAGAACATCAAAGGCGGCGTGGCCGAGCAGGAGAGCCGCATCTCGATCTCCAACGTGAAGCTGGTCTGCGGCACCTGCGGGCCGGCGCGAGTGAAGCACGAGCTGCACGGCGACCGCTACCAGCGCGTCTGCCACCGTTGCGGCGCGCCGTTGGAAAAATGAGCACCTCACGAACCCGTCGAACCGGAAACCGTGAGAGAAGGTAGAGAGAAGGAAATGGCTGACAAGCCGGAGAAGAAGGAAAAGAAGGCCAAGGGCGGGGAGCCGGCGAAGGAAGCGGCGCCCCCGGAGCGTCCGCGGGCCAGCGCCAAGGAGCGTCCGCGGCTGCGCGCCCGCTTCGAGAAGGAGATCGCTCCTTCCTTGCTGAAAGAGCTGGAGCTGAAGAACCCGATGGCGGTGCCGCGCCTGCACAAGATCGTGCTCAACATGGGGGTAGGGGAGGCCACGCAGAACGCCAAGATCCTCGATCCGGCGGCCACCGAACTCGGCCAGATCACCGGCCAGAAGCCGGTCGTCACCAAGGCCAAGAAGTCCATTGCCGCCTTCAAGGTGCGCGAGGGGATGCCCATCGGGGTGATGGTCACGCTGCGCGGCGACCGCATGTACGAGTTCTTCGACCGGCTGGTGAATGTGGCGCTGCCGCGGGTGCGCGACTTCCGCGGCGTCTCCACCAAGTCGTTCGACGGCCGCGGCAACTACACCCTGGGGCTCCGGGACCAGCTGGTCTTCCCGGAGATCGACTACGCCAAGGTGGACAAGATGAAGGGCATGAACGTGACCATCGTCACCACGGCCAAGGACGACAACCAGGCCCGGGCGCTGCTCAAGCACATGGGCATGCCGTTCCGGGCGCAGTAAGGATTCGAAGGGAAAACATGGCAACGACCGCAAAACGAGTGAAGGACGCAGGCAAACCGAAGTTCTCGACCCGGCAGCACAACCGCTGCAAGATCTGCGGGCGCCCGCGCGGATACCTGCGCAAGTTCGGCATCTGCCGCTTGTGCTTCCGCGGGCTGGCGCTCAGGGGCGAGATCCCCGGCGTGTCCAAGTCGTCCTGGTAAGACGTTTCACGTTTCGCGTTTCAAGTTTCGCGCGAAACGAGGAACGGGAAACGCGCAACGAAGTAAGAACCGTCGCCGCAGGTTCCCCGGCTGGCCGGGGCGAACGGGCGACGCGAGGAGAGCAATAGATGAGTTTGACCGATCCGGTGGCAGATTTCCTGGCTCGCATCCGCAATGCGATCCATGCCCGGCACCAGAAGCTCGATGTTCCGACCTCCAAGCTGAAGCTGGAGCTGGCCCGCATCCTGAAGGAAGAGGGCTACATCGCCAACTTCAAGCCGGTGGACGAGGGCGGCCACAAGCTGCTGCGCGTCTACCTGAAGTATGGCGCGAACAACGAGGCGGTGATCACCAACCTGGCGCGGGTGTCGCGTCCGGGATGCCGCGTGTACGTCGGCCGCAACGAGATCCCCCGGGTGCTGGGCGGGCTGGGCATCAACATCCTGACCACTCCCAAGGGAGTCATGACCGGCCGCCAGGCCCGCAAGCAGGGCGTCGGCGGCGAAGTCCTCTGCGAGATCTGGTAACGGCGAGAAGAAGAGAACCGATATGTCGCGAATTGGAAAAAAACCTATTCCCATCCCGCAGGGCGTGGACGTGCAGGTGCAGGGCAACGTGGTGGCGGTGAAGGGCCCCAAGGGCCGGGTCGAGACCCGCATCCCGGAAGGCGTCACCCTGGAGCGCAAGGACGGGCACCTGGTGGCCAGCCGCAGCGGCGACGACAAGGCCGCGGTCCACGGGCTGGTGCGCGCCCTGGTCAATAACGCCGTCGAAGGCGTGACCAAGGGTTGGTCGAAGGAACTGGAGATCGTGGGCATCGGCTACCGCGCCGAGATGAAGGGGAAGAGCGTCGTGGTGTTCTCGCTCGGTTACTCCCACCCCATTGAGCTGCCGGTCCCCGAGGGCATCACCATCGCGGTGGACGCCAAGCAGACGCGCCTGACCATCAGCGGCATCGACCGCCAGAAGGTCGGGCAGGTGGCGGCCGACATCCGCGGGCTGCGCCCGCCGGACCCGTACAAGAACAAGGGCGTGCGCTACGTCGGCGAGCGCCTGAAGAAGAAGGTCGGCAAGACCGGAGCGAAATAACAACGTGCGGCCTGGGGCCGTACGTAGGTAAGGGAAAACGATGATTCCGCAGATCACGAAGAACGACGTCCGGCAGCGGGTGCATAAGCGCATCCGCGCGAAGCTGAGCGGCACCGCCGAGCGGCCGCGCCTGAACGTGTACCGCTCGCTGAACCATATCTACGCCCAGGTCATCGACGACATGGGGGGCAAGACCATCGTGTCGGCGAGCACCCGCGAAGCCAAGATCAAGACCGGCGGGAACCTGGCGGCCGCCAAAGAAGTGGGCAAGCAGATCGCCCAGAAGGCGAAGGCCAAGGGCGTAGAGAAGGTGGTCTTCGACCGCGGCGGCTACCTGTACCACGGCCGCATCAAGGCCCTGGCCGATGCCGCCCGCGAGGCAGGATTGAAATTTTAGTGAATTCACCCCGAGAGGGGCGCAATAGATTCGAGAGAGAACATGCCAACTGTCAAGAAGAGACTCGATGCCGGAAGTTACCAGCTGAAGGACCAGGTGGTCTCCATCAACCGCGTCACCAAGGTGGTGAAGGGCGGCAAGAACCTGTCGTTCGCGGCGCTGGTAGTGGTGGGCGATCCCGGTTCCGCGGTGGTCGGCTACGGCTCCGGCAAGGCGAAGGAAGTGCCCCAGGCGATCCGCAAAGGGATCGAGGCGGCCAAGAAGAACCTGATGAAGGTCAACATCACCCAGACCAGCATCCCGCACAGCGTGCTGGGGCGCTTCGGCTCGGGGATGGTGCTGCTGAAGCCGGCGCCGGAAGGCACCGGGGTGATCGCCGGTGGGGCGGTGCGCGCCGTCATCCAGTCGGCGGGCATCCAGAATGTGCTGACCAAGTCCATCGGGACCGCCAACCCGCACAACGTGGTAAAGGCCACCTTCGACGCTCTCAAGAAACTCCGCGATCGCCAGGAAGTGGCGGCGATGCGCGGCAAGCAGGTGGAGGAGCTCTAAGCCATGCCGGTCAACAAGAAGATCCGCATCAAATGGGTGCGCTCGGCCATCCAGGCTCCGGTGAAGCACAAGAAGGTCATCAAGGGGCTGGGCTTCACGCGCCTCAACCAGGTCATCGAGCGCGAAGACACGCCCTCGATCCGCGGCATGGTGAATGCCGTGCCGCACCTTGTCCAGATCGTGGACAACGCCGCGGCGAAATAAGGATCTCAGATCATGAACCTTTCAACAGTTCGAGCACCGAAAAAGGCGTCGGAGAACCGCAAGCGGGTGGGACGCGGCATGGGGTCGGGCATGGGCAAGACCTCCACCCGCGGCCACAAGGGCCAGCGCTCCCGCTCCGGCTCGCGCATGATGCGCGGCTTCGAGGGCGGCCAGATGCCGCTGCACCGCCGCCTGCCCAAGCGCGGCTTCACCAACATCTTTCGCGTCGAGTATGCCATCGTGAACCTGGAGCGCTTGGCGGACTTGGGCACTCGGGAGATCACGCCCGAAGTGCTGGTCAAGGCCGGACTCGCCGGCAAGAACGACCGGGTAAAGGTGCTGGGCGACGGTGAGCTGAAGTCGGCGCTTACCGTGCGCGCCCATAAGTTCTCCAAGTCGGCGGAGGAGAAGATCACCAAGGCCGGCGGGAGGGCCGAGGTCATCGGCGGGGCGGGGCCGGAGAAGCCGGCCGCCAAAGCGGAGAAGTCGGCCGCGAAAGCCGAGAAACCGGCTGCCAAGCCCAGGCAGGGGACCCCCAAGGAACAGTAAATGGTCGAGAAGCTGCTCAACATCTTCCGCGTTCCGGACCTCCGCAAGCGCATCCTGTTCACGCTGGGATTGCTGGCGGTGTACCGCCTGGGTGGGCACATTCCCACCCCCGGCATCAACGCCGACCTGCTGCAGCAGTTCTTCGAGCAGAACGCGGGCAGTTTCCTGGGGTTCATCGATTTGTTCAGCGGCGGACAGTTGCGCCGCCTGACCGTCTTCGCTCTGGGCATCATGCCCTACATCACGGCCTCCATCATCCTGCAGTTGCTAACCGTGGTGTATGAGCCGCTGGCCCGGCTGCAGAAGGAAGGCGAGCTGGGGCGCAAGAAGATCACCAAGTGGACGCGCTACCTGACCGTGGGCCTGAGCGCCATGCAGTCGCTCGGCATCGCCGTCACCCTGCAGCGTTCGACCGCCGCGGGGACGCAATTCGTCACTACTCCCGGCCCCGGCTTCATCCTGATGACGATGATCACGCTGACCGCGGGCTCGGCCTTCATCATGTGGCTGGGCGAGCAGATCACCGAACGTGGTATCGGCAACGGCATGTCGCTGCTCATCTTTGCCGGCATCGTGGTCGGCCTGCCCCGGGGCGTCGCCGACCTGATCGACAAGGCCCGCACCGAGGCCTGGGGGCCGTTCACCCCCATCGCCCTGGCGCTGCTGATCGGGGTCATGGTCGTGGTGGTGATGTTCATCGTGTTCGTGGAGCGCAGCGAGCGCCGCATCCCGGTGCAGTACGCCAAGCGCGTGGTCGGGCGGCGGGTCATGGGCGGACAGAGCACGCACCTGCCGCTGCGGGTCAACACCGGCGGCGTCATGCCGGTCATCTTCGCCAGCTCCATCCTGACCTTCCCGCAAACCGTCGGATTCGCGCTGCGCGACAACCGCTATTTCGGGCCGATGCTGCGCGCCCTGGGCTGGGGCGAGCCGCTCTACACCCTGCTCTACGCCGTGGGCATCATCTTCTTCGCGTACTTCTACGTGTCCATCGTGTTCAACCCGCGCGAGGTCGCCGACAACATGCGCAAGTACGGGGGGTTCATCCCCGGCATCCGCCCTGGCGCCCGCACCGAGAACCACATCAACGAGATCCTGACCCGCATCACGCTGGTCGGCGGACTGTACCTGATCATCATCTCCCTCATCCCGGAGTGGATGATCACCGGCATCCATCTCAACCACCTGCCGGGAGCAGTGGGAGCGTTCTTCGAGCGCTTGCCGGCGTGGGTGACCAACGGCCTGGGCGTGACTTTCTACTTCGGCGGCACGTCGCTGCTGATCGTGGTGGGCGTGGCCATGGACACGGTGCAACAGATCGAGGCGCAACTGATCATGCGCCACTATGACGGGTTCACCCCGCGCAGCGGACGCATCCGCGGCCGCCGCGCCTGGACGTAGTTGTTGGGGCGCGGCTTCAGCCGCGCCGCGGAGCACTAAGAAGGGAGCGGCTTTAGCCGCTGAGGGCGTGCTGGATTCTGGGCTCTGACGTTGCAAGACCGCTTGCAGGTTGGAGGTCACAAATGGGTTCACAGGCGGGAACAGTGCTCGATCCGAAGTCGCGCAACACAGGTCCGGTGATCCTGCTGGGCGCGCCCGGCGCGGGCAAGGGCACGCAGGCAAAGTTGATCGCGGAGCGCTACGGCATTCCGCAGATCTCGACCGGTGACATCCTGCGCGACAACGTCGCCCGGGGCACCGAGTTGGGCAAGAAGGCCAAGGCCGTCATGGAAGGCGGCGGGCTGGTTTCCGACGACCTGGTTTGCGCCATGGTCGCGGACCGGCTCAAGCAGGCGGACTGCAAGCGCGGGTTCATCCTCGACGGATTCCCCCGCACGGTCGCCCAGGCAGAGTGGCTGGACAGGCATCTGACGGACAACGTCTCGTTCTTTGATAAAGGGAAACCGTACAAGATCCCGCCCGTTGTGATCAACATCAAGGTGGGCTATAATCAATTGTTGCAGCGACTTACGGGTCGCCGTTCTTGTCCCACCTGCGGGCGGATCTACAACGTCTACTTCCAGCCTCCTCGCTCTGAAGGCATCTGCGACGTGGATGGGGGGAAGCTCGTCACGCGTAAGGACGACACCGAAGAGGTCATCTCCGAGCGCCTGAAGGCATACGAGCGGCAGACGCTGCCTCTGGCCGATTTCTATCGCGGCAAACGTCAGTTGCGCGAGGTGGACGGCGAAGGCTCCGTGGAGTCGATCACGGGAGCGATGTTCAAGGTTGTCGAGAATGCCGATCGTCTGTAAGTCGCCGTCGGAACTGGAGAAGATGCGGCGCAGCGGGCACGCGGTGCGCGAGGTGCTGGACACGGTGAGAGGCCTGGTCCGTCCGGGCGTCACCACCATGGACCTGGAGCGGGCCGCCGAGCGGAAGATCCGCGAACTGGGCGGGGCGCCGGCTTTCAAGGGGTACCAGGATTACCCTTGTGTGCTCTGCACCTCGGTGAACTCGGAGATCGTGCACGGCATCCCGTCAGAGCGGCGCGCGCTGAAGGAAGGCGACATCGTCTCCATCGATTGCGGCGTGGTGCTCGATGGTTACTACGGCGATGCCGCCGTCACCGTGCCGGTAGGCGAGGTGAAGCCGGAGGTCGCCAAGCTGCTCGAGGTGACCGAGCAGTCGCTGTACAAGGGCATCGAGAAGATGCGCATCGGCAACACCGTGCAGGATGTCGGCTCCGCGGTGCAGGACTGGGTGGAGAAGCACGGGTTCAGCGTGGTGCGGGAGTTCGTCGGCCACGGCATCGGGACCCAGTTGCACGAGGACCCGCAGGTGCCCAATTACGGCACGCCGGGGCATGGGCCCAAGCTGCGCGAGGGCATGGTGCTGGCCATCGAGCCGATGGTGAACGCCGGCAAGCCCGGCACCCGCGTGCTGGACGACAAGTGGACGGCGGTGACCGAAGACGGCAGCTACAGCGCCCACTTCGAGCACTGCGTGGCAGTCACCAAGAACGGCCCCATGATCTTGACGCAGTAGGTGGAAACGCAGGACTTTGGCCCTGCGAGAGAATCCGATTCAAAGATCAAGCCCCTTTAGGGGGCGAAAGAGGTTCGTGAGTAAAGAAGACGCGATTGAGGTCATGGCAGTGGTGATCGAGCCCCTGCCCAATGCCATGTTCCGAGTGGAACTGGAGAACAAGCACCAGGTGTTAGCGCACGTCTCCGGCAAGATGCGCAAGAACTTCATCCGCATCCTGCCCGGCGACCGGGTCGCGGTGGAACTTTCCCCCTACGACCTGACGCGCGGGCGGATCGTCTACCGGTACAAATAGATTTCGCGAAACGCGAAACGTGAAACGAGAAACGGCTTTATGAAGGTACGGGCATCGGTCAAGAAGATTTGCGACAAGTGCAAGGTCATCCACCGCAAGGGCGTGGTCCGGGTGATCTGCGAAAACTCAAAGCATAAGCAGCGTCAAGGTTGAGGCGTTTAGCGGGCGTGAGCGAAGCGGGAGCCCGCTGCCGAAATCCCGAGCGCAGCGAGGGAGCTCTAAGCATGAAGAGCTTCCGGTACAAGGAGTGATGAATGGCACGCATTGCAGGCGTCGATCTTCCGCGCAACAAGCACGTGAACATCGCGCTGACCTACATCTACGGCATCGGCCATCCGCGCGCGAATCGCATCGTAGCGACCGCCAAGGTGGACCCCATGAAGAAGGTCCAGGACCTGAACGAGGACGAGGTCAACCGCATCCGCCAGGTCATCGAGGCCGAGGGCAACGTCGAAGGCGACCTGCGCAAGGACACCTCGATGCATATCAAGCGGCTGATCGAGATCGGCTCGTACCGCGGCCAGCGCCACCGCCGCAACCTGCCGGTCCGGGGACAGCGTACCCACACCAACGCGCGCACTCGCAAGGGCCCGCGCCGCGGCACGGTGGCGGCCAAGAAGAAAGCGACGGCTAAGACCTAAGAAGGATACTGAGCATGGCGAAGCAACCAGCAGCAGCAGCAGCAGCAGCCGGCGCCGGGACTCCGGAAGCTCCGGCGAAAAAAGGCAAGCGCAAGCAGTTCAAGAAGAAAGAGCGGAAGAACGTTCCGCACGGCGTGGCCCACATCCAGGCGTCGTTCAACAACACCATCGTCACCATCGCCGACCAGGAAGGCCGGGTGTTGTCGTGGAAGAGCTCGGGCTCGCTCGGCTTCCGCGGCAGCCGCAAGGGCACGCCCTTTGCCGCCCAGCAGGCCGCGATGAACGCTGCCAACATGGCCCGCGAGCACGGGCTGCGCAGCGTGGAAGTGCGCGTCAGCGGGCCGGGTTCGGGCCGCGAGTCGGCCATCCGCGCCCTGGCCGCCGCCGGGATCGACGTCAAGTCCATCAAGGACGTGACGCCCGTTCCTCACAACGGCTGCCGCCCGCCCAAGCGGCGCAGAGTTTAGGACGTTTCGCGTTTCAAGTTTCACGTTTCGCGCGAAACGAGAAACACGAAACGTGAAACGATTTTGGATCGGGAAGAAGGGCTTGCCAGCCTGTAAACCGATCGGCACCAGAAACACTGAAGGAGAAAAGAATTGGCTCGTTATAAAGATGCAGTCTGCCGCCTTTGCCGCCGCGAAGGCATGAAATTGTTCCTCAAGGGCACGAAGTGCTTCTCCGAGAAATGTCCCATCGAGAAGCGCAACTTTGCTCCCGGCCAGCACGGGAAGGACCGCAAGGCCAAGATCGTCGGCTACGGCCTCCAGTTGCGCGAGAAGCAGAAAGCCAAGCGCATCTACTTCACCCTGGAGAAGCAGTTCCGCAACTATTTCGAGAAAGCCGCGCGCGCCAAGGGCGTGACCGGCGAGGCGCTGTTGCAGCAGCTGGAGCGCCGTCTCGACAACGTGGTGTACCGCCTGGGATTCGCCATCTCGCGCCGCCAGGCACGCCAGCTGGTCCGGCACGGGCATGTGGCGGTCAACGGCCGCAAGGTGAACATCCCCTCCTTCCAGGTCGCGGTGGGCGATGAAGTTTCGGTCCGCGAGCGCAGCAAGGACCTGGTCGTGATCCAGACTTCAAAGGAGACCACCAGCCACCAGTCGGTCGCGAACTGGCTGGAGGTGGACCGCGACAACAACAAGGGTCGCATCACGGCGCTGCCCAAACGCGAAGACATCAACCTCCCGGTCAACGAGCAGTTGATCGTGGAGCTGTATTCGAAATAAGGCTTAACGAAGGCCCAGCTTTTCGAGCCCGATCAGCCTTGGTCACGAAGATTGCGTCTCATGGGCCGGCGCGATTGACCTTGAGCAGCAGGGCCGAAAGGAGAATAGGTAAACATGCTTTGGAAAGGCTTCCAGAAACCCAAGCGCCTCGCTTCCGAGCCCGAGACCCTCACCGATCGTTACGGTAAGTTCTCGGCGCAGCCGTTCGAGCGCGGCTTCGGCACCACCATCGGCAACGCCCTGCGGCGTGTGCTGCTCTCCTCCATCGAGGGCGCGGCCGTCACCGCGGTCAAGATCGAAGGCGTGCTCCACGAATTCCAGTCCATCCCCGGGGTGGTCGAGGATGCCACCGACATCATCCTCAACCTGAAGCAGATCCCCTTCAAGCTGAACGGGGAAGGTCCGAAGACCATCTACGTGCGCTCCGACCAGCCGGGCGTGGTCACCAGCGGGATGATCGAGGCCGACGCCGACGTCGAGATCCTCGACAAGAATATGTACATCGCGACCATCTCCGAGGGCGGCAAGCTCGACATGGAGATGCGCCTCAAGCGCGGCCGCGGATACGTCTCCGCCGACAAGAACTTCGACGAGGACCTGGGGCTGGGTTACATCCCCATCGACTCGGTGCACTCGCCGGTGCGCAAGTGCAATTACACCGTGGAAGCGGCGCGACTGGGCCAGATCACCGACTACGACAAGCTGACCCTCGAGGTCTGGACCAACGGTTCGGTCACACCGGCCGACGCCATCGGGCTGGCTGCCAAGCTGCTCAAGGACCACATGAGCATCTTCATCAACTTCGAGGAAGAGGTGGAGGCCACGGCGGCGGCTGACGACAGCAAGCCGGAGATCCGCAACGAGAACCTTAACCGTTCGGTCGAGGAGCTCGAGCTCTCGGTGCGCAGCTACAACTGCCTGAAGAATGCCAACATTCAGACCATCGGCGAACTGGTGCAGAAGACCGAAGCCGAGATGCTGAAGACCAAGAACTTCGGGCGCAAGTCGCTCAACGAGATCAAGGAGATCCTGGCCTCGATGGGCCTGAGCCTGGGCATGAAGATCGACGAACACGGCAACGCCGTGCCCGCCGGCCAGGGCTCGAGCTCGGCGGCCATGGGCGCCTATCGCCCCGACCAGTACTAAAGATCGCGTGGGGACGGGCGTCTCGCCCGTCCTGCGCTGAACAAGGAACAAGTCATGCGTCATCGTGTTGCAGGTTGGAAACTCGGACGAAACACCAGTCACCGTCGCGCCTTGCTGCGCAACCTGGTGACTTCGCTCATCCTCGAGGAGCGCATCGAGACCACGGTCCCCAAGGCCAAGGCCATGCGCCCGCACGTGGAGAAGATGATCACCCTGGGCAAGCGCGGCGACGTGTCGGCCCGCCGGCAGGCCGCGGCCTTCCTCATGACCCGCGCCGCCGTGGACAAGCTCTTCGAGATCGCCCCTCGCTTCGGAGACCGCGAAGGCGGCTTCACCCGCCTGATCCGCACCAGCTTCCGTCGCGGCGACGGCGGCGAGAAGGCCTTCATCGAGCTGCTCGGCAGCGAGAAGGTCCTGGAGGCCAAGCGGGAGAAGCGCGCCGAGGCCCGCGCCAAGAAGGCGGAAGAGAGCCGCAAGGCGATGGAAGAGGCCCAGAAAGAAGCGGGTGCAGCCGACACCGGCGCGGCCGGCGAAGGCGGCGAGACCAAGGAATAGCGAACAACGCTTAAGAGAAGTTGGAGCCCGGCCGGGGGCGGCCGGGCTTTTGTTTTGTGGCGCCGTCGAGACTAGTTCTTCGCCAACAGTTCCTCCACTTTCACCTGACCGCCCTTCTCCAACGAGATCACTCGCTTCGCGGTGCGGTATCCATCCATCCTCACCTCGATCTCGTAGTTGCCGGGATTGAGCAGGAACGTGACCGGGGCCGGCTTGGGCACGGCTTGCCCGTTCACCGTCACGGCGGCGCCCTTGGGATTGGTCCTCACCTCCACCATACCCATCTCCCGGTCATTGCTGCCAAAGATCTTCTTGAACTTTCCGACCGTTTTGACCTCCGTCGTGCTGCCGGCGGTCATCAGTTCCGGCGAGTACTTGAACTCCTGCCCGCGGGCCAGCGTGGGCATCGCCGACTGCGGCAGGTAGCCTTCCTTGCGGACAGTGATGTTGTGCTGACCTTCGCTGAGCACCAGCTTGGCCGGCGTCAGCCCGCTCTCTTTGCCATCCACTAGGATCGTGGCTCCCGCCGGCTGGCTGGCCACCGTCACGAACGCGCCGCGCGGCTGCAAGGAAGCGGCCACAAGCGCCTTGCCGCCTGCTGCCACATCGACCTTGCGCGACTCGCTCACGTACCCAGGCTTGCTGAAGATGACAGTGTGGCTGCCCGCGGGGACCCCAGTCTTGGAGAGCGGTCCAGGCTCGGATGCTCCGTCGTCGATCTGCACCAGCGTCCCCGCCGGCTCAACCGAGATCACCAGTTCGCCCGTCGCCGGCGCAGCCGGCAGGGACGGGGCGGGAGCTGCGCCCACCGTTCTCCGTTTTGCCGGTGTTGCCGGATTCGTCCGTGCCGGGCTGGGCTCGGCCGGCGTAGTGCTCAGAACGGTCTCTTCTTTCGGAGACGTTGGTTCCTTGGTGGCCGCGGTTCCCGGTCCAGCGTTCCGGTCTCGCGTGTTCCACAGCGCGATCAGCATCACGACGAGCAAGATCGCGGCAAAGCCCGCCAGCAGCATCGCCGGCTTCTTTCCAGGCGCTGCGGGCGCCTTGATGGGCGCAGGCTCCGGCTCTGCCGGCACTTCTTGCGACTTTGGGGCCGGCTTGATCCAGACTTTTTCGCTGGGCGGCCCAAGAGGAACTGGCGCTGCCACCGGCCTTGGCATGATCACCCGCGAGGGTACCGACTCCACCGCAGGCGCTGCCATCGGCTTCGGCGTGATCACCGGCTTGCCCGATACGCCATACGCGGACACCCTTGCCGGTTTCGGCGTTGGGGCCGATGGGGGTTCGGCTTTGGCCGCCGGCTGCTTCGTCCCCAGGCTCTGGAACCCCTCCAGTTCACGGATCAGGTCCGCCGCCCTCTGGTAGCGGTCGTTCGGGTCTTTGGCCAGGGCCTTGGCCAGCACCGCGCTCAGGCCCGGGTGGATCATGGTGCTCGATTCGTGGGCCGGAGGTGCAAAGCCGTTGAGGATGTTCAGCGCGATCTGCTCCCGCGAACTGCCGCTGAACGCTTTCTTGCCGGTCAGGACCTCATACAGGATGCAGGCCGCGCTGAAAAGGTCGGCGTGCGCGTCCGGGGGCTGCCCACGCAGCAGTTCCGGCGGCAGGTAGGGCAGGTAGGCGACGTCCTCCCGCGCGTCGCTGGCTACCAGGCTGTGCGCGAGCCCGAAATCCAGGATCTTCAGCGTGCCGTCGTCTTCGAAGATCAGGTTCCAGGGCACCAGGTTCCCGTGAAAGATCTTGCGGGCGTGCGCGTGCTCCAGACCGGCGCAGAGCTGGCGCGCTATATCGAGGAACTCGGAGGTGCTGAACTTCTCCCCGTTGCCCAGGCGCTGGAGCAGCGTCGTCCCGGGAATGTACTCCAGCGTCAGGTAGAACAGCTCCTGCAACTCGCCGCCGCCGACCAGGCTGGCTATGTTAGGACTGTTCAGCCCGCCGGCTGCCTTCGCCGCCTCTCGCAGGCGGAGGCGGGCGACATCCGGGTCGGCGCTGAAGCGAGACATGTGGACGATGCGCATCGCCACCTTGCATTGATTCTGCGTGTCGGTGGCCTTGTACACCGCGCCCATGCGGCCGCGCCCGAGCTCCTGCCCCAGCGCAAAGCGGCCGATGCGCGAAGGAGTTGGATTGACTGCGACACCCTGAACCAGATCCGCTGTCGACATAACGGTCCTCGATTTGTTAGGGGGGAGGGCCTTGGCCACGAGCATCGTAAGTCCCCTTGGTCGTACGACGTTAATTACGTCCGGCTATGTCCTACTCGGTACCCGAAGAACATTGTCCGGTCGTGTCCCCGGGCTCGGGGGCCGTCACCCAAGTAGGTTGCCGCCCGCCGCGTTCGTGTATCCTGAGCAGGTCTACCCATGGAGAAGGAGCTCAATGAGCTGGTCACGAGGCTGAAGAAAGCGGCGGGCACGAACCTCACTTCGGTCGTGCTCTTCGGCTCCGCGGCCAGCGGACAGTACCAGCCCGGCCACTCCGACCTCAATGTTCTTTGTACTCTCGAGCACCTCGACGGCCGCGCGCTGGAGGCCCTGCGCCCGGCGGTCCAATGGTGGACGGCGAAAGGCAATCCCCAGGTCCTGATGTTCCCCATGGACGAGCTGCGCTGCTCGGCCGACGTCTTTGCCATCGAGCTGCTCGATATCAAGGCCCGCCACAAGGTGCTGTACGGCGAAGATTCCTTTGCCGGCTTGAACGTCCCGATGGACCTCCACCGCGTCGAGGTGGAGCACGAGCTCCGCACCAAGCTGATCCGCCTGCGCCAGGCCTACCTGGAGGTCGCCGGCGATCCCAAGCGGCTGCTCAGTCTGCTTACCGACTCCGTCACTTCGTTCCTCACGCTCTTCCGGCACACGCTGATCGCGCTCGGCGAGGAGCCTCCAGCGCACCGGCACGACGTGCTCGACCGCCTCGCGGCCCGGTTCAGCGTGGATGTCTCGCCCTTTCACGCCGCGCTCGACGTCCGGGAAGGGAAGCGGCGGCCGAAAAACGTCGATGTCACCGCCGTGGCGCGCGCCTACCTGGAAAGCGTGGGCCGCATCACCGACGAGGTGGATCGCTGCGGTTTGAGAGCTTCTTAGAAGAGGAGATGCCATGAGCAAAGGCTGGATCGTCGTTATCGTCCTGGTCCTGATCGCGCTGATCGCCGGCAGCATGTACGTGAGCCGGCGCAATGAGATGGTGCAGAAGCGCGAGACCATCAACGCCGCCTGGGCCCAGGTGGACGTGGTCATCCAGCGCCGCGCCGACCTGATCCCCAACCTGGTGGAGACGGTGAAGGGCATCGCCGCCCAGGAACAGAGTGTCTTCGGGGAGATCGCGCGTGCCCGTTCCGCGCTGCTCAGCGCCAAGACCCCTGCCGACCGCATCGCCGCCAACCAGCAGCTCGATGGCGCCCTGGGCCGCCTGCTGTTGGTCGTCGAAAACTACCCCCAGCTCAAATCCAACGAGAATTTCCTGCGCCTGCAGGATGAGCTGGCCGGCACCGAGAACCGCATCGCGGTGGAGCGCCGCCGCTACAACGAGGCGCTGAAGGATTACAACGCCTATATCGGGCTGTTCCCCAACAATATCGTCGCCGGGATAGCGGGCTTTACCCGCAACGACCGCTACTTCGAGGCCGCGCCCGCCAGCCGCGAGGCGCCCAAGGTGCAGTTCCCCGGGCCTAAGCAGTGATCGGGTTGCGCCGAAGACGAAGCCCGGCATGGCTCGTCTTGCTCGTGTGGATGGTCGCGACCGCCGCCGCCGAGCAGGTCGGCAAGCTCAAGCCTGAAGGCTACGTCAATGATTTCGCCCGGGTCCTGGATGGGCGTACGTCCTCGGACATCTACCAGCTCTGCTCGCTGCTCGACGAGAAGGCCGGCGCCCAGATCGCCGTGGTCACCATCCACAAGCTGGAAGGCATGGAGGCCTCCGACTTCGCCAACCGCCTGTTCAAGCAATGGGGCGTCGGACACAAGGACAACCGCGGCGTCCTCATCCTGCTGGCGGTGGACGACCACAAGTATTGGATCGAGGTCGGCTACGGTCTGGAGCCTATCCTGCCCGACGGCAAGGTGGGCGGCTTCGGCCGCGAGATGGTGCCCTTCCTCAAGCGCGGCGACTACAACAGCGGTGTGCTGCTCTTGACCCAGCGCATCGCCGCGGTCATTGCGAAAGATCGCGGGGTGGCGCTCCCGCCCGAGATTCCAATAGAAACGCCGTCGCGCGCCCCAACCAAGACCGATGAATGGCCCGTGTGGGTCGTCGGCGCTTTCTTCGTGTTATTCGTCTGGCTTGTCGCCGTAATGATCCGTGCCGTTTGGCGCATCTTGGTTTTCTTGATCACTGGTAAACGACCACGTCGGGGATGGTTTGGCCCGTCCCCCAGAAGTACTTGGGTCGGTGGAGCCGGCTGGGGTGGTTGGTCTGGCGGTGGTTTCGGCGGAGGCGGTGGCTTCGGTGGTTTCGGCGGCGGGATGTCGGGCGGCGGCGGCGCCGGCGGAAGCTGGTGAACAGTTCCGACAAAGTAGCCCGCGCGCCCTCGCGCGGGCCGGCGCCTCTTTCGGTGGACGCCCCCGCCTTCGGGCGGGGGCAAGGCAGGGTTAGAAGAATTCTCCAGCCCCTTCAGGGGCGATAGAAAAGCAGGTCCCTCACGGCTGAAGCCGTTCGGGAGGACAATAACTGACCCGCATCGCCTTCCACCTGATAGCTCCCCACAACACCATCTGCGCCGCCAGCGCCCCCGCCACGTCCAGGAACACGTCGCTGACCTCTCCCGTCCGCGAGGGAACAAAGCTCTGATGCACCTCGTCCACGATCGCGGTCGCCAGCACGACGCCCAGTCCGAGCCACGCCCACTTCCAGGCGAAGCCCTGTCTCCTCCCCCGCCAGGCACGGAACCAGACTAGACCCAGGATGCCGTACTCGATGACGTGCGCGCTCTTGCGGGCCAGGAAGTGGAGTGTCGCGAAGGTCTGCCGCTGCACGTGCCCGAACAGGAAGGTGACCACCGCTTCCAGGATGCTGCCGGTGTTCTGGGCGGAGAACGCGTCGCTGGAGGCGTACAGGATCACCGCGGTCCACGCCAGCGCCAGCAGCCAGTAGCGAACGAAGTCTCGGCGCACTATTCCAGCCGGTAGTTCGGCGCCTCGCGGGTGATGATGACGTCGTGCACGTGGCTCTCGCGCAGCCCGGCGCCGCTGATGCGCACGAACCGTGCCTTCTGCTGCAGCTCGGCGATGCTTCCCGCGCCCACGTATCCCATGCCCGAACGCAAGCCGCCGACCAGTTGGTACACCATCACCGCCAGCGTCCCCTTGTAGGGAACACGCCCCTCGATGCCTTCGGGGACCAGCTTGGCCAGCCGGTTCCCATCGGTCTCCTCGACCGCCAGCGCGGCATCGTCGCTGTCGCCCTCCACCGACTGAGCGTAGCGCTCGCTGGAGCCCGCCGACATCGCCGACAGCGAGCCCATCCCGCGGTACGACTTGAAGGAGCGCCCCTGGTAGAGGATGGTCTCGCCCGGGCTCTCGTCGGTCCCGGCGAACAGGGAGCCGATCATCACCGAACTGGCGCCCGCGGCCAGCGCTTTGGTGATGTCGCCGGAGTACTTGATGCCGCCGTCGGCGATCACCGGCACCGACGCCTCCTTGGTCGCGCGGTAGGCCTCGGCGATGGCGGTGATCTGCGGCACGCCCGCGCCAGTGACGATGCGGGTGGTGCAGATCGAGCCCGGTCCGATGCCCACCTTGACGGCGTCGGCGCCGCAGCGCACCAGCTCGCAGGCCCCGTCGAAGGTGCCGACGTTGCCGGCAATCACCTCGACCTCGGGCAGCTTCGATTTGATGGTTCTGATGGCGTCGATCACCCGCGTGGTGTGTCCGTGCGCGCTGTCCACGCACAGGACGTCGGCCTTGGCTTTCACCAACTCCTGCGCCCGCTCCAGGAAATCGCCGGTGGCGCCGACCGCCGCGCCCACCCGTAGCCGCCCCTGCGCATCCTTGGCCGCGCCGGGATACTTCAATTTCTTTTGGATGTCCTTGACCGTGATCAGGCCCTTGAGCGTGTAGTTCTTGTCCACCACCAACAGCTTCTCCACCCGGTGCTGGTGCAGGATCTTCTCCGCATCTTCCAGCGTGGTGCCCACCGGCACGGTGATCAGGTTCTCCTTGGTCATCACCTTGCTGATGGGGATATCGGTGCGGGTCTCGAAGCGCAGGTCGCGGTTGGTGAGGATGCCGACCAGCTTCTTGTTCTTGGTGATGGGCACGCCGGAGATGCGGTACTTGCGCATCACTTCCAGCGCGTCGGAGATCTTCTCGTCGGGCGACATGGTGATCGGGTCCACGATCATGCCGCTCTCCGAGCGCTTCACCTTGTCCACTTCGCTGGCCTGCTCGTCCGGGGAGAGATTGCGGTGGATGATCCCGATGCCGCCCTGCTGGGCCAGGGCGATGGCCAGCCGCGACTCGGTCACCGTGTCCATGGCCGCGCTGATGACCGGGATGTTCAGCGTGATGTTGCGGGTGAGCCGGGTCGAGGTGCTCACCGTCGCCGGAACCACGTCCGACTTGGCAGGCAGCAGCAGGACATCATCGAAGGTGAGTGCCTCGGGCACCGGGAAATGGATCATCGCTCACGCTCTCGCATCGGGATAAACGATTATTGTAACCGCTTCCAGCTTCCCCCGGGCGGCCGCTAGGCGGACTTCTTGCCGCTGCTTTCGAGGCAGGCGTGGATGGCCCCGATCAGGACTTCCGGGCCGGCCCGCAGGGGCACGAACGCGTCCGCCTTCTCGTCCTCTCCCGGCCTGTCCTCGAAGAGCACGATGATCGGCACTGCTGGCTTGAGCGCCCGGAACTGCGCCGCCAGCCCCATGCGCTCTTCCTTGGGGATGGAGTGCCCGAGCACGATCACGTCGATCTCCATGGTCAGGAGGATGTGGATTGCTTCCTCCGGGGTCTTGGGCGAAGAGACGGAGAAGCCGGCGATTGCCAGGGCATCGTTGCGCGCCAGCAGAGTACTGCGCTCGCGGCTGACCGAGAGGATCTTCTTGGTGCTTCCGGATACCACGGCGGCCCCCAAGTCGCAGAAAATGCGGGCCCAGGACGAAACCGGCCCGCGCTGGCGGAGCGCATTATAATCCCCGGCAGCTGTGGAAATGCCGGGGCCGGCGGGTTTGAATTTTGCCCGGCGAGGGCGTATCATAAACCTTTGTTACTGCTGTGTCGGAACACATCAGTGGGCGAGAGCCCACTTTTTATTTGAACCGGCGCGGCGGGGTCCCCGGCGCACGCTTCGCGCGACGGGGTGCAGTGGCGGCGACGGTGGGTCATGGCCCTCGAGATAGACCACATTCGGCAGATCGCGGAGCGGGTGGCAGCTTCGCATGGCCTGGAGGTGGTGGAGGTCGAGTTCCGCGGAGGCGGCAAAGCCCGCATGCTGCGCATCTCTATCGACAAGGTCCAGGGCGTCACCCATCAGGACTGCGAGTCGGTGAGCCGGGAGGTGGGCGCCATCCTCGACGTCGAGGATGCGGTCCCGGGCGGGTCGTACACACTCGAGGTTTCGTCCCCGGGGCTCGACCGGCGGCTGACCAAGCCGGCGGATTACGAGCGCTTCACCGGCAGCCGCCTGAAGGTCCAGACCCGCGAGCCCATCGAGGGCAACCGGTTCTTCGAAGGGCGGCTGGAGAGTTTTCGCGACGGCAGGCTGACGGTCGCGGTCACGCCCACGCGGAAAGAACGGCGGGCCCAGCCCAAGGCGGCGGAAAGAGTATTGGAGATCGAGTTGGCCAACGTGGAGAAGGCCAACCTGGTCCCGGAATTCTAAGGTTGAGACGTTGCTTGCAACGTCTCCAGAGAACGACCCGGAAATCGATTTATGGCCAGTTTGCTGTACCAACAGATCGAAGGCTTGAGCCGCGAGAAGGGGATCGACCCCCAGATCGTGGTCAACGCGGTGGAAGACGCCATTGTGGTGGCCACCCGCAAGTTCTACAAGTCCCAGGAGAACCTGCGCGCCGAGCTCAACAAGGAGACCGGGCAGATCACCGCTTTCGCGGTGAAGACGGTGGTCGAGGCCCCCGAGCAGGTCGAGGATCCCAACCTTCAGATCACCCTGGACGACGCCCGCAAGGTCGATCCCAACGCCGAGGTCGGCGGCGAAGTGCGCTTCTACAAGCCCACCGACGTCCTGGGGCGCATCGCGGCGCAGCTGGCCAAGCAGGTCATCTTCCAGAAGGTGCGCGAGGCCGAGCGCGATACGGTTTACAACGATTACATCGGACGCGTGGGCGAGATCGTCACCGCCACCGTCAAGCGGGTCGAAGGCCCGGACGTGATCTTCGAGCTGGGCAAGACCGAGGCCCGCATGCCGCGCAAGGAGCAGTCGCGGCTGGAGTCGTTCGCCGTCGGCGAGCGCGTGCGGGTGGTCATCTTGCGGGTCGAGAAATCGTCCAAGGGACCGCAGGTCATCGTCTCCCGTGCCGCTCCCGAGCTGGTGCAGCACCTGTTCCAGACCGAAGTGCCCGAGATCTACGACGGCACGGTCGTCATCCGCGCCATCGCCCGCGAAGCCGGCGAGCGCACCAAGATCGCCGTCATGTCCAAGGACAAGGACGTGGACTCGGTCGGCGCCTGCGTCGGCATGAAGGGCATGCGGGTGCAGTCCATCATCCGCGAGCTGCGCGGCGAGAAGATCGACATCATCGAGTTCCACGAGGACCCGGTCACCTTCGCCGAGAAGGCGCTGCAGCCGGCCAAGGTCAGCCGCGTCTCTGTCCTCGATTCCTCCGAGAAGCACCTTGAGGTCATCGTGGATGACACCCAGCTCTCCCTGGCCATCGGCAAGAAGGGGCAGAACGTCCGCCTGGCCGCCAAGCTGCTCGGCTGGAAGATCGACATCAAGAGCGAAGAAGAGAAGCGGCAGGAGGTCGAGCAGCAGATGAGCGCCCTCGTCAACCAGCCGAGCACGCCGCTGGACCGCGTGCCCGACCTGGGTGAGGGCCTGGTCGAGAAGCTCACCGCCGCCGGCATCACCACTGTCGAGGCCCTCGCCGACATGACTCCGGAGCAGCTGGAGGAGATCCCCGGCATCGGCCCCAAGACGGTGGAAAAAATCAGTATCGCGGTCAATAATTACTTTTCTAGCCTGGAAGGCGGAGAGGTCGCTGTCGCCGAGCAGGGAGACCTGGCGGCGCCTGCGGAAGAGGCTGCGCTCGAAGAACAAGCCAGCGAGCCGCTTCCCGAGGGAGAGGCCGCTCCGGAGGAAGCCGCCGGCGTGGCGGGCGACGTCAGCGCGTTGTCGAACGTTGCCGAGGCAGCTCCCGCGGGCGCCGAACTCCAGGCCACCGGTGCCGCCGAGGCGGACGCAACGCACCCGGGTCCGGCGGAGGAGATGGCATCTCCTTCTGAGCCCGAGCCGGAAGAGCAGAAGTCGTAGCATCGAAATCACTCAGGCCTTGCAAGCGGCCGAGATCAACCGACGAGGACCGTGAGGACTTTATGGACTAGCGGGACAAAATCGGAGGAATAGCGGGGCGGATGCAGCAGAAGATTCGTATCAACGATCTGGCGCGGGAACTCGAAGTCAAGTCGAAGGCCATCCTCGACGTGCTTTCCCAGGTCGGCGTCACGGAAAAGAAGACCCACTCGAGCTCCATCGAGGTCGACGAAGCGGAACGGGTACGGCAGTTCTTTGCTGCGCAGCGGCAGGGCACCCCTGCCGCCGAAAAGCGCGCCGCCCGCGGTCCCGCCGAGCCGGAGATCAAGACCAAGTTCGACCTTTCCAAGATCTCCCGCCCCGGTGACGTCCTGAAGGCCATCACCCAGCAGCAGCATCCGGAGGCGGCTCGTCCGCCGCTGGCCCGTCCCACGCCGCCTCCCGCGGCGGTTCCTCCGAAACCAGGGGCTCCGCCCAGCGTCGCCAAGCCGGCTGCACCCGCCGCTGCACCTCCTGCTCCTGTCGCTCCACCGCCGGCCGCTAAGGCTCCGGTAGCGAAGCCTGCCGCGCCACCGCTGGAAGAGCCGCCGGCGCCGGTCGCCGCCGAGCCGGTGGCGCCGCCGCGACGGGTGATTGCTCCGCCGCCGCCGGTCGAAGCGCCGCCTCTGCGCGAGCCGGCTGCCCCGGCTCCGCCCCGCGCCGCCGCGCCGCCGGTTCAGCCCGAGATCGAGGAAGAAGTGGTCATCGAAGAGCCCCAGGCGCCCGCCGTACGGCCCGCCGCGGCCGCGCCCCCGAAAGCGCCGGCGCCGCCCCCGGCATCGCGCCGTGTCATCACGCCGCAGACCGGTCCTCGGCCGGTGTACACCGCCCCGCCGCCGCGTCCGGCTGCGCCGCCTCGTCCACCGACCCCAGGACAACCCATCGCCAGCCGTCCGAGTGCGCAGGGACGTCCCGCGCCCGGACGCCCCGTTCCAGGCCAGCCCATTTTCCAGCGTCCACGTCCCACCGGAGCTCCCGGTGCGCGCCCGCCGCTGCGTCCCGGCGAGCGCAGGCCGATGCATCCGACGCGCGCCATGCCCACCGGCCGCCCGCTCGGCGTCGGTCCCGGTGCGCTGCCGCCCCCGCCCGGCCGTCCCACGGGACGTCCCGGTGGTCCGGCTCGCCGTCCCGGGCAGCGGTATGTTCCGCGCGGGGTGAAAGAAGGCCCGATGAAGGGCTTCGTTCCGCCTCCGCGCCTGGGAGCGCTGAATGCGGCCGAACCCCTGCCCATCACCCGCAGCATCACCATCACCGAAGGCATCAGCGTCAAGGACTTGGCGGAAAAGCTGGGTGTGCGCGCCAAAGACGTCATCGCGCGCTTGCTCGCCCGCGGCGTCTTCGCCAGCATCAATCAGACGCTCGACGCTTCCCTGGCCAACGACATGGCCCGCCAGTTCGGGGCGGAGACCAACGTCATCAGCTTCGAAGAGCAGGCGGCCCAGGAGATGGTCGAAGCCGAGCTGAAGAGCGAAGAGACGACCGGCCTGGTGCCGCGTCCGCCGGTGGTCACCATCATGGGCCACGTGGATCACGGCAAGACCACGCTGCTCGACTCCATCCGCTCCACCGACGTTGCCGGCGGCGAGGCCGGCGGCAACACGCAGCATATCGGCGCCTACAAGGTCCGTATCACCGACGAGAACTCCCCCGCCTTCGGGCGCGAGATCACCTTCCTCGACACCCCCGGCCACGAGGCCTTCACCCGCATGCGCGCCCGCGGCGCCAAGGTCACCGACATCGTGGTGCTGGTGGTCGCCGCCGACGATGGCGTCATGCCGCAGACGCTGGAGGCCATCGACCATGCCAACGCCGCCAAAGTGCCCATCATCGTCGCGGTCAACAAGATCGACAAGCCTGGCGCTCTGCCCGACCGGGTCAAGAAGCAGCTCGGCGACCGCGGCCTGGTCCCCGAGGACTGGGGCGGCAAGACTGTGTTCGTCGACGTCTCCGCCAAGCAGAAGACCAACCTGAACCTGCTGCTGGAGATGATCTGCCTGGTGGCCGACCTGCAGGACTTGAAGGCCAACCCCGAGCGTCCCGCCACCGGCTCCGTGGTCGAAGCCAAGCTCGACCGCGGCCGCGGCGCCGTCGCCACCATCCTGGTGCAGGACGGCACGCTGAGCGCCAGCGACAGCTTCATCGTCGGCAACACCTTCGGCAAGGTGCGCGCCATGTTCGACGACCGCGGCAACCAGCTCGAAGAGGCCGGCCCCTCCAGCGCCGTCGAGATCCTCGGCCTGGAAGGCCTGCCCCACGCCGGCGATCAGCTGGTCGTGGTCGGCGACCGCGCCAGGGCCAAGCAGATGGCGCAATACCGCGAGCAGAAGGCCCGCGAGGCCCAGCTCGCCAAGTCCTCCCGCGTCTCGCTCGAGGGCCTGGCCGAGCAGCTGAAAACCGCCGGCGTCAAGGAACTGCCCATCATCCTCAAGGGCGACGTGCAGGGCTCGGTCGAAGTGCTGGCCGACTCCCTCGCCAAGCTCTCCACCGACAAGGTCAAGATCAAGGTCCTGCACAGTTCGGTCGGCGCCATCACCGAGACCGACGTGCTCCTGGCCTCGGCCTCGAACGCCATCATCATCGGGTTCAACGTCCGGCCCGAGCGCAAAGCGCAGGAGATCGCCGAGCAGGAGAACGTCGACATCCGCCTGCATTCCATCATTTACGAGCTGCAGGACGAGATCAAGAAAGCCATGACCGGCCTGCTCGAGCCGGTGGTCAAGGAGACCTACCAGGGACGCGCTGAGGTCCGCGAGACCTTCCGCATCCCCAAGGTCGGCATGGTGGCCGGCTGTTACGTCAACGATGGCATCATCAAGCGCGACTCCGAAGTCCGCCTGCTGCGCGACAACGTGCAGATCTTCAAAGGCAAGATCAGTTCGCTGCGCCGCTTCAAGGAAGACGCCGCCGAGGTGCGCAACGGGCTGGAGTGCGGCATCGCCATCGCCAACTACAGTGACATCAAGGTCGGCGATGTCATTGAGGCCTTCGTCACCGAGCGCATCGCCGCCGAAGTCCTGGCTTGATCGTTTCAAGTTTCCCGTTTCGCGTTTCGCGCTAACCTAGACCCCGTGAAACGCGAAACGTGAAACGCGAAACATGCCCATCGCCCACCTCACCATCGAACTTCGCATCGAGGGCGCCAAGTCCCTCAAGGACAAGCGCCAAGTCCTGCGCCGCCTGAAGGACCGGCTGCGCCACAGCTTCAACGTCTCCGTGGCCGAGATGGATGCGAGCGACCTGTGGCAGCGCGCTACCGTCGGCGTGGTCGCCATCTCCGATTCCCGCGACTACCTCGAAGGCCTGATGCAGAACGTTGAGCGCTCCGCCGGCGCCATCGCCTCCCGGTCCGGCGCCGAGATCGTCGACACCTTCGTCGACTTCCTCTGACCTTCCTTTGTGCACCGCAGCCTGCCCTGAGGTGAAAGCCGAAGGGTGTCCTTGGTGGTGAGTCTTTTCTTCCCGCAACTCCGTCCTCGCAACTCGCGACTTACTCTGCTATGCTCATGGGTTTTCCTGGGCGAGTCTGACCATGCCGGAGCAGCGCGGCCGCGAACATCACCGTGAGCGCCTGGCCGAGGCCATCCGCGACGAGATCGGGGCCATCCTCGAAGGCGAGCTGGCCGACCCCCGCATCGGGCTGATTACGGTCAGCGAGGTCAAGCTGGCCCCCGACGGCAAGAACGCCCACGTCTTCGTCTCCGCTCTGGAACAGGACGAGACCCAGAGCGAGCAGAGCCTGAAGGGTCTGCAATCGGCGCGGAACTACATCCGCCACGAGCTGGCGCAGCGCTTGGGTTTGCGCACCGCTCCCGAGCTGCGCTTTGTGCTCGACCAGTCCGAACAGTACGGCGGCCGCATCGAGGAGCTCCTGCAGCGCGCTCGCCGCAAGCGCGGCAAGGATTCTGGGACCAAGTCGTGATGTTGGAGAAAGTCTTACGCACGATCGACCAAGGCGGGCGCTTCGTCCTCACCTCGCATGCCCGGCCCGATGGCGATGCCATCGGATCGGTCCTCGCATGCTGCGAGATCCTGAAGAAGATGGGCAAGTCAGCCGAGGTCGTCCTTGCCGACGGCGTCCCCTACATCTACCGCCCTCTGCCGTTCAGCGACACCGTGGTCCACTCGCCCGCCGTGCAGGGACAGTTCGATGCCGCCATCATCCTGGAGTGCGATTCCATCGCCCGCACCCGCCTGCAAGGGCTCGAGGAACGCTTCCTCATCAGCATCGACCACCACCTCAGCGGCAAGCCTTTCGCCCACATCAACTGGATCGATCCCACCGCCTGCGCCACCGCGGAGATGATCTTCCGCCTGGCCCGCGAGGCCGGGGTCAAGATCTCCCCCGAGATCGCCACCTGCCTCTACACCGCGGTGCTGACCGACACCGGTTCGTTCTGCTTCCCCGGGACCAACGAGCGCACCTTTGCCCTGGCACAGGAGCTGGTGCGCGCCGGCGCCGACCCGGTGGCTTGCGCCCACCACGTTTACTTCGCTAATCCCACGTCGAAGATGCGCCTGCTGGGCGCCGCCCTCTCCACCCTGCACCGCGACGGCGACCTGGCCTGGATGTACATCACCCGCGCTGATTTCGACCGCTGTGGCGCCTTCGACGAGGACGCCGAGGGCCTGGTCAATTACGCGCTCAGTATCGCCTCCGTCGAAGTGGCGGTCTTGTTCCGCGAGCTCCCCGAAAGGCGCTTCCGGGTCAGCCTCCGCAGCAAGGGCAAGGTCAACGTCGCCGCCATCGCCGACCGCTTCGGCGGCGGCGGACACGAGTGCGCCAGCGGCTGCGCCCTCGACGGCCCGCTCTCCGTCGCCACCGAGCGCATCCTGGCACAGGTACGCTTCGCCTTTCTCGCCCTTCCCGAGCAATGACGCTCACCTAGGTGGGGTTCCGCGGACCCCGGTCCTGGAGGATCTGGAGCAGCAGCAACCAACGCCGCAGATTACTGGTCACGAGGAAGTTCTCCTTCACATGTTCGCGGCCGTTCTTTCCCAGCTGCCGGGCGATCTCGGGATGGGTGAGCAAGTAGCGGATCTGGTAGGCGCACCCCTCCACAGAATGGACCAGGGCGCCGGTGAGGTTGTGGATCACCTGGTTGGGGATGCCGCCCACCGCGCCGGCGATGGTGGGTTTGCCCTTCCATAGCGCTTCCGTGACGGTGAGGCCGAAACCCTCCCGAAGGGACTTCTGCACGATCAGTGTGGAGGCACGCTGCAGAGCATTGATTTCCAGCGCGCACCAGGGCGGCAAGTCGAGCACCACGATGTCGGGATCGCCGTTCGCCGCGGCCCTCACTTCCTGGAGGACGGCGGCGCCTTCGGGATCGTCGGCTGCGCCGCCCCCGGCCAGCACAAGTTGAAAGTCAACGTACTTCCTGGCCAGCCGGTAGGCTTGGACCACTCCCACCGGGTCCTTGAGCCGGTCGAAGCGTGAAACCTGGGTCACGATCGGCCGGGAGCGGTCGATGCCGCATTCGTCACAGATCTGCTGGACGAAGCTCTCTTCCAGCTCCTTGTTCTTCTCCGAAAGCGGATCGATGCAGGGGTAGAAGAGGTACTGCGGGATGGCCAGCTGGCGCGCAAACGACTGGGACGAGAAGATGGCAGCGTCGTACTGCTCGATCATCGGCCGGAGGAATCCCCACACTTCGGGATGAGGGTTGGAGAGGTCGATGTGGCAACGCCAGATCCAGTGCGCATGCGAGCTCGGTCGGGCGCGCACCAGGGCCGCGGGCTGGGGGTCGTGGATCACCACGAAGTCCTCCTCGAACTGCATGCGCTCCCGGTTCTGTTCGTTGCTCAGGAGGAAGATCTCACGCGCTTCCCGGGTGAGCTGGTATTCACCGCCATGCAGTGCGTTGTGAAACCCCTTGGTGATCTCGAAGAAGTCATTGCCGCCGGTGATGACCTCCCAGCGGGTGGCGATCTCCAGTTCTTGCAACAGCGGGACCAGGTGATGGAGCATCTCGGCGACCCCTCCGCCGACCGCCGTGGAGTTGACCATCTTGACGGTCTTCCCGCGGAGCCCGCCGGCAAGGAATCGCAATTCGTCCAGGACTGGCTTGCCGGTGACCGGCCCGTAGTCATCCAGGCGCGGCGCTGGGGTCGGAAGCGGCGGGACGGGGCAGATGCGGGGGGTCTTGCGGCGCTCCGGCTGGGGGGCAGGCAGGCTCGCTGGAGCCGCTCCCCCCGGCGTGTTCTGACTGCCGGAAGGGGAGGGCTCGAATGGCCTCACCCTATCGCGATTGCGTTCTATGGTCATCTCTCCGGCATTGCTCCATGCTCATGCCAGCGCCCGCTCCACCACGCGGATGATCTGCCGGCGCACGTCTTCCAGTGTCGCCGTGTAGATGTCGACGCGGTTGAGACGCCGGGCGGCGTCGGGCAGGCCCAGCTCGTCCTGCAGCCAGACGGAAAAGTCGTTGGAGATGAGCTTCAGGCGCAGCCGCGCCTCGATGAAGTGATGATGGATGGAGTGCACGCTGACCCGCGCCAGAGCGTCGGCGAATTCGACCAGGTTGCGGGCTACGAACGGCGTGGGCAGCACCACGCTCTCGGCGGCGCAGAAGTAGAAGGGTTCCGCCACCGGCTTCTGCAAAGAGCGCGGATGCCGCCGGGTGAAGTCCTCCACGATCGCGACAATGCGCGCCCGCAGGTCGGCCAGCGAGGTGAACTCGCGCACATCCACCCCGGCCAGCCGTTCGGCGAGCGCAGGCTCACCGCAGGCCGCCAGGGCCCAGTGCGCAAAATCGTTGGAGAACCCTTCGGGGATGAAGTGATGCTCTTCCAGGGTGCGAAAGGTGTGCTGGAAGATGGAGTCGTCGGGGCAGGAGCGTAGTGCCTCCAGCAACTCTCCGAGGTTCCTCGCCACCTCCCGCCCGATGCGGAGCAGGTGGACCGAGGAGTTGAAATAGAAGGGCCGGCGGGCGTCGCCCGGGTGTCCGGAGGGCCTGGGGTTGGGTAGCGCAGCGCTCAACGGCCCCTCCTGCGCGCCCGCAGCCACTGGGAGAGGAAATCCAGCAGTTCGGCGGGAGGCCGGATCCAGAGATGGGCGGCAGTGCTTCGCCATTCCGGACGGACCAGCACCCCAAATCCCCCCGGCCCCAGCGCAGAGAAGGCTTCCTCATCGGTCTGGTCGTCGCCCAGGTAGGCGATCACCGCCTCTTTCCCCATTTCCGCCCGGATGGTGTGGACGGCGTCGGTCTTGTTCCTGTCGGTCACTCGGAGTTCAAGGCCACCGTCGAACTCCAGCAAACCGAGGTTAAAACGGAATGCGAGCGGCATCCACAGCAACAGGACCTTGCTCTTCAACTCAGCCGACTCCGCCTCCGGCAGGCCCCGCCAATGCAGCGCGACGCTTCCCGGTTTGACCTCCGCCCGGTCTCGTAGCCCGAGCTGCTTCAGCCACGCGGACGCCGCGGTCAGCCCCTGCTGCGCCTCCGAGTCCACCACCGTCATCTCGAAGCTGCCGTCCGTGCGCAGCCTTTGCAGGCCGTAGGCCCCCCAGACCTCGGGATAGGGATAGACACCCAGCAACCGCACCACTTCTCCGGCGGGGCGGCCGGTGACCATGACCACCCGCGTGGAGCCCTCGCGCATGATTTCCTGGAGCAACTGGGCCACGCCCGGGTAAGGCATGGCCCGATCACGCTCCACGTTGAAGGGTGCCAAGGTCCCGTCGTAATCGAGCAGGAGAGCGGCCGAGCGCGCACCCGCCAACTGCGCCAAGAATTGTTCGCGGTCCACGATGTCAGTGGTGTCCGGCAAGTTTCACACCCTCCGTTTGCCATCGCCGGACCTGGTCAGGCCACGGATGCGCGTTCGCCGGCGGGAGATTCAAGCCCCTCCGGCATGTCCAGGCGCACCCCGCAGAGGTCCGCCATCAGCGTACCGGCCCACCGGTACACGTTCTGGTCCTTGATGATGCGGCGCATGTGCCGCATGCGTGTCCTCCGCTCGGCCGGGTCCATTTCCAGCGCCGAGTAGATGGCCTGGGCCATCTGGTCGATGTCATAGGGATTCACCAGGAGCGCGTCGCGCAGCTCGTGGGCGGCGCCGGTGAAGCGACTCAGAACGAGCATCCCTTGTTCATCGTGGCGCTCGGCCAGGAACTCCTTGGCCACCAGATTCATGCCATCGTGCAGCGAGGTGACCATGCACACGTCCGCAGCGCGATAGAACCGCTGCAACTCCTGATGACTGTGTTGGCGTTTGAGGAAGACGATAGGTTTCCAGTTCTCTGTTTGGAAGCGCCAGCTGATCCGTTCGGCCTCGGCTTCCACCTCCGCGTACAGGTCGTGGTAGCGCTTGATGTGGGTGCGGCTGGGCGCCCCGACCTGCACGAAGGTGAACTTGTTCCGGTACTCGGGGTACTTCTCGAGGAAGCGCTCGACCGCGAGCAGGCGCTCCAGGATGCCCTTGGTATAGTCCACGCGGTCCACACCCAGGCCGACGTAGAGCGCGTCCACGCCCAGGTCCTTGAGCAGGGCGTTGCGCTCCGTCGCGGACAAGTCCGGCGCAGACCCCGGGCGCGGGGGCTCCTGGAACTCCACGCTGATGGGAAACGGGCGGACCAGGGTCACGTGCCCCTGGCGCTTGACCGAAAAGTGTTCCCAGTCGACCCGCGACTCCAGCGCCCGGTCCACCGTCTGCATGAAATGGTTGCAGTGGGATTGGATGTGGAAGCCCACGAGGTCGGCCGCCAGCAGGCCATCCAGCAACTCCCGCTGCACCGGGCAGATGCCGAAGACCTCCGGGTTCGGCCAGGGGATATGCCAGAAGATCGCCACCCGCGCCTCAGGACGCTTTTCCTTCACGTAGCGCGGCAGCAGGGCGAAGTGATAGTCCTGGGCCAGGAGCACCGGCGTTTCCGTGCCCGCCATCTCTTGCAGCACCGCATCGGCGAACCGGCGGTTCACCCGCTGGTAGTGCTCCCAGTCAGCGCTGCGGAAGGTGGGACGCGTGTGCGCGATGTGGCACAGGGGCCACAACCCCTCGTTCGCGAAGCCATAGTAGTAGCCTTCCTCTTCTTCTTTGCTCAGCCAGACGCGGCGCAGGGTGTAGCGGGGATCGTCCGGCGGGACGCGCAGCCGGTCGTGTCCGTCCACGGTCTCCTGGTCGGCATCGCCGGAGCCATGCGCAAGCCAGGTGCCGTCGCAGGTGCGAAGCACCGGCTCCAGCGCCGTGACCAGGCCACTGGCCGGTACGATCATCTCCACCGCCTTCCCCTTGCGCAGGTGCATGTAAGGCTCGCGGTTGGAGACCACGAACAAGCGGCTGCCCCCCAGCTTGCTGCGCACGTGGACGGCGAGGCGTTCCGCGGTCCACAACGACTCGCCTGCGTCGCGCAGCCGGGCCTCGGTCTCGGCCGCCGACCGGGCCTGCTTCAGGCTCTCCGCAAACGTGGCTACCTCGCTCGCCAGGGGGCGGAAGAAGTCCCAGTCGGGAAAATTGTGACGCGCCGATGTCCGGTTGGTGCGCAGGGCCTTCATCCATTGGGCGACGCTGGCGATCGGGCCGGCGATACTCCAGCGCACGATCAACAGAGTGATGAGTGCGATGGCCAGCGTCTGCACCAGGACATGCAGGAACGTCGTGCGCCACAGGCCTTGCAGCTGGGCATTGATGTAAGTGGCATCGTGCACGATGGCCAGGCCGCCGATCGCGGTCTCATTACCGTGGAGCGGCAGGGCGTAGATGTGCATCAGTACCTCGTCGATGCGCACAAACCTGCTCTGGGCGTGATTGCTGGCGATGGCGCTTCGGACTGCTTCCGGCTCGACGGCGATCCTCTCGGCCAGTTTCGGGGTCATGGCGAGCGCGACGCCCTCGCTGTCATAGACGGCGATCCCGGCCAGGCGTTCGCGGTTGCCGAAGCGAGTCACGATCCGTTGCAACTCGGTGCGCGAACCTCTCGCCGCCAGAGGCTCGACGGTTTCCAGCAGGCTGTCTCCCAGGACTTCGGCCCGCTTCTGCAATTCATTCCTCCGGCTCTGTTTTTCGGAATGAACCTCATACAAGGCGAAGATCGTCGATACCAGGGAAATGCCCAGGACAAGGGAGACGATCAGTCGCAGGCTTAAGCGCATGTTCCGCTGTACTCCCTTCTGTCTTTGCTTTCCGGTGGCCGGGTACGAAGGGCGCGTTGGAGACTATCTGCGGCGCTGACTGCACGAAGCTGAACGGGCTGGTCCCAGCAGGGCTCTGGCGTACTGACAGCCAGGACCCGCCTGTCCGCCTCGCGCAGTCCCTACGCCGCCTCCTTCTCGTCCCAGGAGGGCTTCACGCGCACGGCGCCGGCATATTCGAAGAACCGCTCATAGCAGAAGCGGCAGCGGTACGCGCGCAGCCGAAGGACCCACAGCAACAGGGTCTCAAATCCACCCCTGCGCCGGGAGCGACGCACATCGTGGCTACCGCAATACGGGCACTCCAGCAGCCCAGAGTACAGATGTCGCCACATCATCTCCGGCTTAGATGCGAGAAGCATGCCTGGAGCTTGCTGGCGTAAGGACGATGCCAGGTCGGGACATGGTCCATATCGCGACGATGTCCAGTCGGCCGAGGGGTCGTTGTCGCTTTGCCGTGCCGGCTCTGGCCGGTTTTCCTTTGTGTCCTGCTTTGTGTACCTTTGTTTCTCTTGTGAGCCCTTTCTTGGACTATGCCGCTGCGTCGTAAGGACTGGCTCGGCCTGCTCACCGTCGCCGGTTTCTGCGCCTTCTTCTGCTTCTACGGCCTGGGCGCCTTCGGCCTGACCGGCGCCGATGAGCCCCGCTACGCCCAGATCGCGCGCGAGATGCTTCAGCGCCACGACCTGGTCACCCCCGTGCTGTACGGCAAGCCTTGGCTGGAAAAGCCGGCGCTCTACTACTGGCTGGCGGCTCTCTTCTACAAGCTCTTCGGCGTCAGCGACTGGGCCGCCCGCTTGCCCTCGGCCTCGCTCGCGACCGCGATGGTGTTCGCCATCTACCTCCACGTCCGCCGCTTCCGCCCCGGCGCCGAGCTCGATGCCGCCTTGATGACCGCCTCCTGCGCCGGCGTGATCGGCTTCTCCCGCTCCGCCGCCACCGACATGCCACTGGCCGCCTGCTTCGTTCTCGGCATGCTGGCCTGGCACACTTGGTTCGCCACCGGACGCCGCCTCTGGCTGGCGGCCTTCTATCTTTCCATCGCGCTTGGGACGCTGGCCAAAGGACCGGTGGCCGCGGTCCTGGCCGGACTGATCGTCGTGGTCTTCGCCATTCGCGAGCGCGACTTCGCCATCGTTGTTCGCACTTTGTGGCTTCCCGGAATCGCGCTCTACGTTGCCGCCGTGCTGCCCTGGTACATCGCTGTCCAGTTGCGCAACCCGCAGTTCTTCCGCGAATTCATCCTCCAGCACAACCTGGAGCGCTTCGCCGTCCAGGACCTCTACCACCACCGCCAGCCCTTCTGGTACTACCTGCCGGTCCTGCTGCTGGCCGTGATGCCCTGGACCGTGTACCTCATCGCTGCGCTGCTCGAGCACCTGCGCCACTTCCGCCAGCGCGCCGCGGCCGGCGCAGCCTACGATCCACTGCCGCGCTTTCTGGTCCTCTGGATCATCGTCGTGGTCGTGTTCTTCTCGCTCTCCCAATCGAAGCTTCCCGGATACATTCTGCCCGCCATCCCGCCCTGCACCATCCTGGTCGCCGACTGGCTCCAGCGTCGCGGCGACAAGCCGGTGCGCTGGTGGCGTGCCGCGGTCCACGCCGCCTGCGTGGCTGCGCTGACGATCGGCGCCGTCCTCGCGCCCTTGCTGGTGGCCGCTCGCCGCGCCGGACATCCCCTCGTCCTCTCGCCGCAATTCAGGACGCTGGCCATTGTCCTCGGCCTCGCCATCTTTGCCGCCGTGCTCCTCACCCTTGGCCTCCGCGGTCTCTCCATGCTGCGCTTCGTCACCCTGGCGCCCGTGATCTTCGGGGTCGCCTGGCTGCTCCGTGCCGGCGGCCCGACGCTCGACAACGCCCTCTCCGCCCGCCCGGTCGCCCGCCAGGTCGTTGAGATCACCGGCGGCAAGGCGCCCGTCGCTCTGTACTCTCCCGGACACCGCGTCAAAGGCGAGGGCGCCAACCGCGAGATCGAATACGGCCTCGCCTTCTATCGCAACCAGCCCATCCCTCGTTACGATCGCGAAGAGGTCCCCGCCGCCGACCACCTCGTGGTCGGGCGCACCGGGGACGAGCGTGACATCGCCGACGCCGTCGCCCCGCGACGCCTCTCCCACATCGGCTCTTTTCCCGCCCAGCGCCTGGAATTTTTCTGGATCTCCCCGCCCCCGCCCCCCGCTGAAGAGCACCCGCATCACCACTAAAGGGATTACGTGGCGCGGCCGCCCCCGGCCGCGCTGTGCTTTTCCTGAACGAAGTTGTAGCCCGGCCGCCCCGGCCGGGCCCTCTTACGCCGTATCCACCATGGTTCCCGCGACCGCATCCCTTGGCGCTGCCGCCCCGGCACAGCTAGACTTTTCCTGGGTGTCCCCCGCGCTGGTCCCGGCATCCCCCGCCGCCCACGCACAGGAGCATTCTCTGGACATCATCGACCTCAGGCACTTTGCTTCCAAGGACCTCCGTTCTCTGCTCGAGGAGGAGTCGCGGGAGTGGGTGCGCCAACTCGATTGGGATTATCACGGCTCGGCGGAGATGATCCTCCGCTACGTAGATGCCAAGATCCTCCCCGGATACGCCGCCGTCGATCACGGCCACGTGCGCGGCTACGCCTTCTTCGTCTACGAGGGCGGCAAGGGCGTCATCGGCGATCTCTATGTCCATCCCGGCTCCCGCCAGGGCAACGGCGACGCCCTGCAATCCGCCCTGCTCACCCACGTCATCGAGACCCTGCAACATTCACCCGGCATCCACCGCGTCGAGGCCCAGTTGCTGATGCACGAGACCGGCGCCGTCACCCGCCCCTTCTTGCAGCAGGGATTCCGCGGCTATCGCCGCCTCTTCATGGTTCTGCCGCTCGCCCAGGGTGCCACACCCGGGTCCGCTGTCGGCTCGGGTGGGAATGGACCCGATCACCTGACACTTCCTCCCGACATCGAACTGCGCAAGTGGAGCGAAGCCGATTTCCAGGGCGCGGCCTCGGTCATCACCGCTGCCTACCGCGGTCACGTGGACGCCGAGATCAACGACCAGTACCGCAGCGTCAGCGGCTCCATGCGCTTCCTGAACAACATCGTGCGCTTTCCCGGGTGCGGCGTGTTCGATGGGGAGTCGTCGTTCGTGGCCATCAGCCGCCGCACCCACACCGTGGTCGGCATCATCCTCTGCTCGCGGGTCAAGGAGGATGTCGGGCACGTCACCCAGGTCTGTGTGCTGCCCGAGCATCGCGGCCGCCAGATCGGAGAGTCGCTGATGGCGGCCACCACCGCCGAACTGCGCCGCCGACACTTCTCCTCGCTCTCCCTCACCGTCACCGAGGCCAACCACCGCGCCGTCGAGCTCTACAAGCGGTTAGGCTTCGATGTGATCAGGGTCTTCGATGCATTTGTCTGGGAAGGCTAGAAGGATTGTGTAATTGTGTAATCGGGGAATTGTGTAATTGAAAATCGCCCCTGCAAATTACCCGATTACCCAATTACCCAATTTCTCAATGCCTGATGAGCCACATCACCCATCCGCCCGCGATGACTCCCGCCGCGAAGAACGCGAAGCACTTCGCTCCGTAGCGGAACATCTCCCGGGGGGTATTGCGCTGGGTGATGCCGAACACGACCGAGGCGAACAGCGAGAACACCAGCGCGGCGGAAAAGTGCGACAGGATCATGGTTTCTTCCCGATGGCGATGTGGTAGGCATCCACCGCGCTGATCACGTTCAGCAGCCCGGACGCGATAATGAACATCGTCCCGTAGGATGCGGTGGCCAGTTGGATGGCCCCCCGCCCGATCTCCAGCGCCCGGCTCACGATGTACAGCCCGCCCGCCCCCGCGTCCCCCACGAACCCCAGCACGTCCAGGATGTCGCCCGTGTTGGGCGCGTACACCTTGCCCTCCATCAGGATGCCGAGCACGAACATGGTGCCCACCGACGCCATCAGCAGCAGGCCCCGGCCCCAGCGCTTCTGGATCAAGTGCCCCGCGCCCGGGATGAGCCATCCCACCGCCGGGGCCACGACGGCCATCGCCGTCAGCGGCGGAGCGGGAGTAGGTTTTGTCGCGGCTGCCTTGGCCATCTAGATGAGAATGATCTCCCGCTGGATTTTACCAGTGACTTCGGCCTTGCCGGGACGCACCAGCACGTTCACCTCGCTGCGCACGCCGAATTCCGGAAGGTAGATACCCGGCTCGATGGAATTGCAGGTGAAGGGAATGACTTCGCGCTCGTCTTTGGTCTCCAGGTTGTCCATGTTGGGGCCGTTGCCGTGGACGTCGGCGCTGCCGATCGAGTGCCCGGTCCGGTGGGTAAAGTATTTGCCGTAGCCCTTCGACTCGATGAACTCCCGCGTCGCCTTGTCCACCTCCCAGCCGTACAGCTTGCGCCCGGCGGAGATGGCCTCCTGCATCGTCTTCACCCCCACGTCGCGCGCCGCGGTCACGATGCCGAACACCTCGCGCTGCTTGTCGCTCGGCGTCTTGCCCACGAATCCCGTCCACGTGATGTCGTAGAACACCGCGCCCGGGCGCTCCTTCTTCCCCCACACGTCCAGCAGCACCCAGTCGCCCTCTTTGATCTGCTGCGAGCGCGTGGAACTCGGCTCGTAGTGCGGGTCTCCGGCGTTGGCATTCACCGCCACCACCGGCCCGTCCGGGGTCGTGATCCCCTCCCGGCGGAACGCCTCCAGGAACCACTGCTGGATCTCGTACTCGCTGGTGCCGCCGTGGCGCACCCGCCGCCCGATCTCCTTGAACGCTTCTTCCACGATGCGGTCGATCGCGTCCCGCGCCTCAAAGTGCGAGCGCACCTGGTCTTCGTTCCACGCCGCTTCGAACCGGCTCACCAGGTCGGCTGAGCTGACGATCTCCTTGCCGAAGCTGCGCAACAGCTCCACCGTCCCTGCGTCCACCAGCCCGATATACGGGATGGCGTTCTGCGGCGAGTACTCCATGGCGATGGTCTTGTGCCCGGCCAGCATCTGTTTCAGGTGCTCGTGCTGCTCCGGCCACGACGAGTACTCCCGCTTCCGCCCCGGCAAGGTGTCCAGGTGATGGCTCTCGATGCGATGGTTCAGCTTCTCCGGCTCGCCTTCCGCCGGCACCACGTAGTACCAGCGGCGCGTCACCATCAGGCTCGCCGGCACTCCCAGGATGCTGTAGGCGATGGGGTCCCGGTGATGGTGGTCGTAGAACAGCCAGGCGTCGAACTTTCGCTCCCGCAGCGCAGACTGGATGGCCTTCAGGTCCATAGCGAATCTTCTATTTAATCACACATCTTCACAAAGTAGCCCGCGCGCCCTCGCGCGGGCCATCCCCAACGAAGTTGTAGCCCGGCCGCCCTCGGCCGGGCCCGGTGGAAGCCCCCGGCTTCAGCCGGGGGACGATAAGTCCCTAAGAGGATGCGGCTTCAGCCGCGGCCACGCCGAGCACCCGCCTCTTCTGCTCCACCCTCAGCGTCTCGCACGCCGTCCTTAGTACGAACCGCGGGATCCGGTCACGAATCATCAGAAGATAGGGAACTGTCTTCCCCGGATCGGATTTCGCCGTCTCCCGCAGCAGCCATCCCAATCCCTTCTGCACCATGTCGTCCTGGTCCTGGCGCAGGAGTTCCGTGACCCGCTTGATCTCGGGGAAGAACAAGTGCTTCCGCGTGCCCCGGATCAGCCCCACCGTCGCCGCCCGCCGGTGCCAGCGGTTTCTCGACTTCGCCCACGCAAATACCCGCGCCGCCCGCTTGGGCTCCGCCGCAATCATCGGCCCGATCAGATAGTGCACCAGCCCGTCGTGGTCCGCCCAGCTGCTGACCCGCGAAAGCCACGATTCGAAGAGCTTGAATTCCTTGTCGCCGAACTTCCCGACCGACTTCTCCAGCAACAACACTGCGAACACTTTTTCTTCCAGATTGTCGCCCCGGAAGAGGGCGTCTGCCACCTTCACGGCATCCCCGCCGCTGGCCGCCATCTCCCGCGCGCTCTTGCGCGCGAACCGCCTCAGGTCTGCGGTGTACCAGCCGTGCGACCGGATCTCTTCTTTGAAGAACCACTGCACGCCCTTGGCATGCTCCGCCGACCCGCCCCGCTTCAACGCGGAGCGGATTTCGCGCGCTGTCCCAGCCGAACTCTTCATATTGTCATCAATCTCGACAAAGTAGCCCGCGCGCCCTCGCGCGGGCCGCTTGTGACGTAGCGCCGGCGTCTCGCCGGCTGTCCTGAGGGCGTCCCGCCCTCAGCCCTCCACGCGAAACTAAGCGCCTTCACGGGCGGCAGAACGTTCCGGCCTCACCGCCCGGTCATAGGCGAACAGCGCCACCGCTGTCGCCAACCCGATTCCCGTCACCGCCCACCACACCCGCTCCGGCTGTTTGTTCACCTCGCCGAAATGGTGCATCAGCGCGCCTCCCGCCCATCCCCCGATGAACGATCCGATCCCGATGGGCAGGAACGCGAACCCCATGTACGTTCCCTGCTGCCCAGACGGCGCCAGCCGCGAGATGTAATCGTAATAGCGCGGCGCCTGGATGATCTCCCCGATCGCCAGCACCAGGATCGACGCCACCGCCCCCCACACCGTCGGCCGGAACGCCAGGATCAGCCACGACAGCGACGTGATCACCGTCCCGATGATCACCGCCTGGAAGGCCGGGATCTTGCGCGTCAGGTAATTCACCGCGATGGTGCAACAGATCACCGTCAGCCCGTCGGTGATCAGGATCAGCTCTACGTCGGCGCGCGGGTCCACGTAGCTGTGCAGGTACCCGGGCAGGCTGATGTACTGCTGCCAGAACACCACCCAGTAGCCCGTGAAGATGATCAGGAAGGACATGAACTTCCAATTCCGCACCACGGTGGCGAAGTTGCGCGCCACTTCGCCCATGGTGGGCGCTGGCGCCTCGCCCGCCTTGCGCGGCTCGCGGAAGAAGATGAGCACCACCACGAACATCGCGAACACGCTCAGCGCCGCCACCCGGTAGACGTTCTCCACCCCCAGGTTGCGGTGTGCCCACGAGGCCACGTACGGCCCCGCCGCCCCGCCCACGTTCACCAGCGTGTAGTAGATCGAGTAGCCGATCGAGCGCACGTTCTCCTTTGATGCCCGCGCCGTCGTGCCCACCACGCACGGCTTCACCAGCGAGATGCCCAGTGCCGGCAGCATCAGGATGAACCCGACGAACAGCCCCAGCGGCACCGCGTTGCGCACCGGCCCCAGCCACGGCGCTCCGATGGACCCGATCAGGAAGTACGCCACCGCCAGGATGAGGTACGCCACCGACAGCGCCCGCCGGAATCCCAGCCGGTCCGCCGCCGCCCCGCCGAAGATGGCCAGGAACCATACCATCCCCCCGAAGATGCCGGTCAGGGTCCCCGTCTGCTGGGTCGAGAAATCCAGTTTCTCCTGGAGATAGAGCGCGAGTGAAGAGAACGCGCCGTAGTAGGAAAGTCGCTCGAAAATCTCGCTGATGTTGGCGACCCAGAAAGGCCGCTCGAATCCCGTCCGTACCTCTTCCAGCCGCTGCGCAAAGCTCAATCGCTCTCCTTGATCTTCACAAAGCAGCCCGTGCGCCCTCGCACGGGCCGCTCACCTACCGCCGGGCGTCGCCCTCAGATCGCGCTACGCAATCTCTCTTCCACCTGCGCCGCCGTCAGCCCGCGCACGCGCATCACTTTGCTCCTGCTGGATTGCCCGGCGGCTATGCTAACCGACCCTCGTGGCACCCGCAAAACCTCTGCCAGCAACTCGATCACCGCCTCGTTCGCCCGTCCCTCCACCGGCGGCGCGGTCAGCGCGATCTTCAGCGCCTCCCCCACCTCTCCCGTGATCGCGTTCCTCTTCGCCCGCGGATGCACCTTCACCGCGAACGTCACCATCCCGCCGCTCTCCTTGATCGGGATCATGAACGCACAAAGTAGCCCGCGCGCCCTCGCGCGGGCCAAGCTATTTCTTTGCTCTCTCCCCGAAGATCGCCGTCCCCACCCTCACGCACGTCGACCCCTCTTCGATCGCAACCTCGAAATCATGCGACATGCCGATGGAGAGCTCTCTGACGCCCGGCCACTTGCGCGCTACCTCCTCGCGCAGCTCCCGCATCCTGCGAAAATAGGGGCGTGCGCCCTCCGGGTCTTCGGTGAACGGCGGGATCGCCATCAATCCCCGGACCTCCACCTTCTTGAACTCCGCCCGCAACAGCTCTTCCAGGTCGCCGGAGTGCGGATCCACTCCGGACTTCGCCTCTTCGCCGCCGATGTTGATCTCGATCAGTACCGGCAAGGGCTTCTCCGCCGCCTCATCCAACTTCCGCGCCAGCTTGAGCGAATCCACCGAATCGACGGCTCCAAACAATTCCGCCGCCTTCTTCGCCTTGTTCGATTGCAGGTGCCCGATCAGATGCCACTCCGCTTCCGCCAGGTCGTGCAGGGCCGCGGCCTTGCTCTCGAATTCCTGCACCCGGTTTTCCCCGAACAGGCGGATCCCCGCCGCGTACGCCTCCCCGATGCGTTCTGGCTCCACCGTCTTGCTCACCGCCATCAGCTTGATCTCATCCGGCCAGCGCCCCGCCCGCAGCCCCGCCGCCGCCATCCGCTCACGCACCCGCGCGATGTTGTCCGCGATCGACACTCGAAGAACCTACCACAGAGACACAGAGGGCACAGAGAACCCAGAAAAACTCTGTGCGCTCTGTGCCTGTGGTGAAAAGATCCTTCGGCTTCGCACTCAGGACGACCGCGCCGGGCTCCCGCCCCGCTCACGCCCGGCAAGCGCGGTCACATGATGGCTGTCGGCGGCGCCGGCTCGTCCGGCGACCCCGCGTTGGCCAGCGGCAGCCTGATCATCACCGCGATCAGCACCGCGAACGCGATCAGCCCCGAGATCCAGTGGTTGCCCCATTCCAGTTGGAAGAGCTGGCCGGGACCTCCCTTGGCCAGTTGCTGCGCGATGATGGCCGCGATCACGATCCCGCACAGCGCCTCGCCCGCGATCAGCCCCGACGCCGTTAGCACCCCGGTGTTGTCCACTCGTGCCTTCTGTGCTTCGTTGTAGCCGCGCTTGTCGCGGATCTTGTCCGTGCCCCAGCGCACCAGCCCGCCCACGAAGATGGCGAACGTGGTCTCCAGCGGCAGGTACATTCCCACCGAGAACAGCATTGGGCTGCGCACCTCCAGCATGATCATGGCGAAACCCATGAAGATCCCCACCACCACCAGCGGCCAGGCCATGTTGCCGCCCACGATGCCCTGCGCCAGCATCGCCATCAGCCCGGCTTGCGGCGCCGACAGGGCCGCGCTGCCGAAGGTGTACGCCTTGTGCAGCATCATCAGCGGGAAGAACAGCACCAGGCTGGCGATCACGATCCCGATCAAGTCCCCGATCTGCATCTTCGACGGGGTGCCGCCCAGGATGTGTCCGACCTTCAGGTCCTGCAGCATTTCGCCGGCGACCGCCGACGACACGCAAACCACCGCCGCCACCCCCAGTACCGCCGCCACCCCGCCCGGCCCCTTGACCCCCAGCGCCACCATCAACAGCGCCGCCACCACCAGCGTGCACAGCGTCAGCCCGGACACCGGGTTGTTCGACGACCCGATCATCCCCACCAGGTTCCCCGAGACCGCCGCGAAGAAGAACCCCAGCACCAGCATCACGATCGCTGCCACCGCCGCGCCGGGCAACGTCTTGGAGAAGTACAGGTACAGCAGCACCATGCAGATGAACACCACGCTGATGCCCAGGAAAACCACCTTCGAGCTCAGGTCCTGCTCGGTCCGGTCGGCCGCCTTGTGCGCTTCCGTCGATTTCTTCAGGTCCGAGATCGCCCGCCTCATGCCCACGATCAGTTGCTTTCGCATGCGGAACAGCGTGAACCCGGCGCCCACCAGCATGCCGCCCACCGCGATCGGACGCACGATCGAGTACCACACGCTGCGCGCCAGGTCACCCGGCCCCAGCGTCGTTCCCGCCGGCAGGTTCGCCGTGATCCCCGGCGACAGGAAGTAAACGAGGAGCGGGACTAAGAGTCCCCACGAAATCACCCCGCCCGCAAAATTCAGCGCCGCCAGCCTCGGCCCGATGATATAGCCAACGCCGAGATAGGCGGGGCTGACGGCCGGGGAATTGAACACCGTCAGGCCGCCGGTGGCGACCGACGGCGCGTTGGCGCCACGGCCCACCCGCAGCCCGCCCATCATGGACGCGATATTCACCGGGATGGCGCGGATGTACCAGAACAGGTTGATCTGCGACAGGAAGTACATCACCGCGCCGAAGCCCATGTTGGCGAACAGGATCTTGGCCGCCTTGGCGCCCTGCTGCCCGGCCTTGTGGATCTCCGAGGCGGCCACCGACTCGGGGTAGGGAAGCTCGGGGTCCTCGACCATCACCCGGCGCAGCAGGGTGACGAAGAGGATGCCCAGCGTGCCGCCCACCGCCATCAGTGCCACCGACGGCCAGTAGGCATGCTCCATGTCGAACACCGGCCACACCCCGGCCAGCACGAAGGCGGGGATGGTGAAGACGGCGCCGGCGGCCACCGATTCGCCGATCGACCCGATGGTCCGGGCGATGTTCTCCTCCAGGATCGAGCCCTTGGCCAGCCGCAGCAGCGACATGCCGATCACCGCCGCCGGGTAGGTGGCGGCGATGGTCATCCCCGCCTTCAGGCCCAGATAAGCATTGGCGAAGCCCAGGATGGCGGTCAGCGGCAGCCCGATCAGGACCGCCCGGAACGTGAACTCTTTCATCTCCCGGTCTACCGGTACATAGGGGCGGTACTTGCGCTCGGCGCCGCTCGGGGGTGCAGTCGTACTCATCCGATTAAGCCTCGCAGAATCGAAGGGTTAGATGCGTGTTGCGGTCAGACCGGACAGGCTAGCACCGGCCCGAGTGCGGCACAAGTGCCGCACGCTGCGCTATACTGTTGGACGTCTCCCGATTCGAGGAGTTGGAGGGTCGTCTTCAGCAGTAGCAGTGACCTAAGCCGGGCCCGGGCCCAGATCCCAAGCAGGGCGGGGCATTTCGCGTGGCTGGACGAAGCCGCTCAGGCTGTGCTGGCCATCCTGTTCCCCGCCGACTGCCGACTTTGCCGCCAGCCCCTCACCCGCCTCTCCCGCCTGCCCGTCTGCGACGCCTGCCTCCAAGCCATCCGCCCTACCGACTGCCACACCTGTAGCCTCTGCGGCGAGCGCCTGGAGAGCCAGTTTGCTGAAGGACTCTGCGGGATGTGCCGCCGCATCGAGCCGCGCTTCGCCAAAGCGGCGGCGTATGGCGCCTACGACGGCGGCCTGCGCGAACTCATCCATCTCCTGAAGTACGAACAGGTGCGCCCGGCGGCCCGCGTCCTGGGACGCATGCTGGCCGAAGTCCTCGACGACCTCCGCCCCAGTTTCGGCGACACTTTGCCGCTCATCGTCCCGGTGCCTTTGCATGGCGCCAAGCTGCGCGAGCGCGGATTCAACCAGTCAGAAGAGATCGCCCGCGCCGCCCTCAAGCTGCGCCCCGGGTTCCCGATGAGCACCCGTGCGCTGGTGCGCCGGCGCGCCACCGCCTCGCAGATCGGCCTGACCCGGGCCCAGCGCCGGGCCAATGTCCGCGGGGCCTTCGCAGTCATGGCGCCGGAACAGATCGCCGGCCGCGACGTCGTCCTGGTGGACGACGTCTTCACCACCGGCACCACCGTCTCCGAGTGCGCGCGCGTCCTGCGCCGCGCC
>DATKKJ010000059.1 GCA_035543055.1 Terriglobales bacterium
GGCTGTCGTTCTTCTTCGCCTGCCATTCCAACTTCCTGGAGGAAGTGGCGAAGTTCCGGGCGGCGCGGCGGATGTGGGCGCGCATCATGCGCGAGCGCTTCCACGCCAAGAACCCGAAATCGTGGATGCTGCGCTTCCACACCCAGACCGGGGGCGTGACTCTGACCGCGCAGCAGCCGGAGATCAACATCGTGCGCACCGCGCTGCAGGCGCTGGCGGCGGTGCTGGGCGGGACGCAGTCGCTGCACACCAATTCCTTCGACGAAGCCCTGGCCCTGCCCACCGAGGAGGCGGCCCGCATCGCGCTGCGCACGCAGCAGATCATCGCCTACGAGTCGGGGGTACCGCACACCATCGATCCCTTCGGCGGGTCGTATTTCGTCGAGTCACAGACCAGCGAGATCGAGAAGCGGGCCCAGGAGTACGTCGAGAAGATCGACGCCATGGGCGGCATGCTCAAGGCCATCGAGCGCGGCTACGTGCAGGCGGAGATCCAGAACGCCGCCTACGACTTCCAGAAGCAGGTGGACCAACTGGAGCGCGTGGTAGTGGGCGTGAACCGCTTCCAGCTCGAGGAAGAGAAGGAGATCCCCATCCTGCGCATCGACCCGGACCTGGAGCGCAAGCAGGTGGAGCGGGTGCGGGCGGTGCGGGCGAAGCGCGACCCGCAGCGCTGGAAGGCGGCGCTCGACAAAGTGGGCGACGCAGCCCGCAACGGCGACAACCTGATGCCCCAAATCATCAAGGCGGTCGAGAGCTATTGCACGGTGGGCGAGATCTCCGACACCCTGCGCGCGGTCTTCGGCGAGTACAAGGAGACGGTCGTCATCTAGTGCGGATGCGCATGATGGGCCGCTTCGGCGATCGCCGGCCGGCGACCTTGAACCCGGCCTTCTTGAATGCGGGGGTCACGCCCGTCCAGATGAAGGCCGCGGGCCACGTGCCTTTCACGTCCTGGGGATAGGCTTCTACGACATTCGCGCCGTGCTTGCGGGCCAGTTTCACCGCGGCCTCGATCAGCTGCGTGCTCAGGCCACGGCGGCGCCATTCCTTGGCGACGAACAGGCAGGTGATGGACCAGACCGGCTGGTCGTCCAGCGGCGCCAGCACACGGGAGCGTTCCAGGAACGAGAAATCCTCGCGGGGAGCGACGGCACACCAGCCGACCGGCTTGCCATCGGCATAGGCCAGCACCCCCGGCTCCGCGCCGGAACGTAAGAGCTTGCGAAAAGCGCGGCGGTTCCCCTCGCCCTGGCCGTTCTTGAACTGCGCGCGGGTGAGACGCCAGACCATGCACCAGCAGCCGGCACAGGCGCCACGCGGCCCGAACAGCTTCTCGACATCGGCCCAGCGGGCAGCGGTGGCTGCACGGAACACGAATGCAGGAGGGTGTTTACTCGGTGAGCGCTTCGGCTTCGTAGTCGCAGGCTTCACGGCAATCCCGGCACATGTACTGGCCGTCCTGGACCAGGCGGACGTCATGCGAGCCCTGGCAGAGGGCACAGTAACGGTCGCATTTGCACTCCGACTCCGGCTTGTCGCACAGCATGCAGAGGAACTTTTCGGCCATGGGCGGAGGGTAGCGCGGGGGAGGGCAAAGCACAAGGGTCTCCCGTCGCGGACGCGGTCCCCCCGCTGCGCCACGTCGATTTTTGGGCCTAACTGTGATTGCCGTCACAGAATCGGGGTTGGATCGGCGGTACCCTGCGCTGCCGTCCGGGGAGTGCGGCGGCTGCATTGACCCTCGAAAAACCGCGTGTTAACGTACGGGGTTCTTCGATCCCACGCCGCCCCGAACAGGAGTCGCCCTTGTCGTCCACGGTCGAAGCCACGGCTCTGCGCAAGACCGCCCTCAATCCCGTCCATCGCCAGATGGGCGCCAAGATGGTCGATTTCGGCGGCTGGGACATGCCGGTCGAGTACCCGTCGCCGGCGGGTGTTCTCAATGAGCATATGGCTGTCCGGACAAGAGTGGGCGTGTTCGACGTCAGCCACATGGGTGACATCCGGGTCAGCGGCCGCCAGGCGCTGGAGGCGGTCCAGCACATCTCGATGAACGACGCCTCGAAGCTGCAGATCGGCCAGGCGCACTATTCGGCGCTGCTCTATCCGGAAGGCACCTTCGTGGACGACGTCATCGTGCACAAAGTTGGGGAGCACGAATTTCTATTCGTCATCAACGCAGGCACCCGGGAGAAGGACTGGGCCTGGGTGAGCGAAAGCGTGAAAGGCTTCGACTGTAAAGCAACGCATGAGAGCGATGACTTCACCCAGCTCGCCATCCAGGGGCCGCGCGGGGTGGAGGTGCTGCAGAAGCTCACTGACGTGGACCTGTCGAAGATCAAGAACTACTGGTTCACGTTCGGTACGGTGTGCGGCCTGAAGGACCGGATGATCGCCCGCACCGGCTATACCGCCGAAGACGGCTTCGAGATCTACATCCCGTCGGACGAGAAAACCAGCGCCCGGGTGTGGCGTGAGGTGCTGGAGGCGGGCAAGGAGTTCGGCATCCTACCCTGCGGGCTGGGCGCCCGCAACACCCTGCGCCTGGAAGGCAAGATGGCGCTCTACGGGCACGAGATCAGCGAGAAGATCAACGTGTGGGAGGCGGGGCTCGATCGCTGGTGCAAGATGGAGAAGCCCGATTTCATCGGCAGGCAGGTACTGGAAAAGACCAAGGCCGCGGGGGTGAGGCGCGCGCTGGTGGGGCTGGAGATGATCGAGCGCGGCATCGCCCGCGACGGCTACAAAGTGTTCGACGGAGAAGCCGAGATCGGCTACGTGACCAGCGGCTCCTTCGCTCCGTTCCTGAAGAAGAACATCGCGCTGGCCTACGTGCCGCCGGAGAAATCGGCGCTGGACACGGTGGTGGGCGTGGAGATCCGCAACCAGAAGGTGAAGGCCAAAGTCATACCGACTCCTTTTTATAAACGGGCCCGAAAATCCTAGTTTCATGGCAGGACACCATGTCGGAGACAAGAGAGCAAGCGATGAACTATCCCAAAGAGCTGAAATACACCAAAGAAGACGAGTGGCTGAAGGTTGAAGGTGACACGGGCACGGTGGGCATCACCGACTACGCCCAGAACGCGCTGGGCGACATCGTGTTCGTGGAGCTGCCCAAGCCGGGCGCCACGGTCGAGGTGGGCAAGAGCTTCGGCACGGTAGAGTCGGTGAAGGCGGTGAGCGAGTTGTACTCGCCGGTGTCCGGGACCGTCACCGCAGTCAATGGCGAACTGACGGATGCGCCGGAGAAGATCAATAGCGACCCCTACGGCGCGTGGATGATCAAGGTGAAGTTGACCAAGCAGTCCGACAGCCTGATGTCGGCCGCTGACTACGAGAAGTACGCCGCGGAGCGCGGCTAGCCGCGCTGCGGCGGCCCGGGCCCATGCACTCATTCCCAGCAGCAGGAGTTTTCATCTATGAAGACAGCGATCGACGAGCCGGAACGCCAGGCGGCGTCCCGGCTCGATACCGTGATGCGCTACCTGCCGAAATCGGCGGCCGACCGGGAGGTCATGCTGCAGGAGATCGGCATCAGCTCGATCGACGAGCTGTTCGCGCCCATCCCCGCCGAGTTCCGGGTGAAGGGCGACCTCAACATCGCGCCCGCCTTCTCGGAAGCCGAGATTGTCGAATACTTCCGGCAGCGCTCGGCGGAGAACGCGGCGGGGTTCAAGATCTTCCTGGGTGCCGGGGCCCACAACCACTACCGGCCGGTGGTGATCGACATGCTCATCTCGCGGGGTGAGTTCTTCACCGCCTACACCCCCTACCAGCCGGAGATCTCGCAAGGCACGCTGCAGGCCATCTTCGAGTTCCAGACCATGGTCTGTGAGCTGACCGGCATGGAGGTCGCCAACGCTTCCATGTACGACGGCTCGACCGCCGTGCCGGAGTCGGTGATGATGGCGGTACGCGTGACCGGACGCCGGGGAGCGGTGGTGGCCAAGAGCGTCCATCCGGAATACCGCGATGTGCTGAAGACCTATGCCCACTACCAGGGCCTGCCCATCACCACGGTCGGCTTCGGCGACGATGGCCGTGTGGACCTGAAAGCGCTGGATGCGGCGGTCACCTCCGACACGGCCTGCGTGCTCATCCAGTCTCCAAACTTCTTCGGCACGATCGAGGAAGTCGAGACGGTGGCCGACATCGTGCAGCGCAAGGGGGCGCTGCTGGTGGTCTCCATCGCCGAGGCGGTGTCGCTGGGCATCGTGAAGCCGCCGGCGGAAGCCGACATCGTGTGCATGGAAGCGCAGGCGTTCGGCATCCCCACGGGCTTCGGCGGTCCCTACTGCGGGGTGATCGGCACCAAAGAGAAGTACGTGCGCCAGATCCCCGGGCGGCTGGTGGGCCAGACGCTGGACCGCGACGGCAAGCGCGGCTTCTGCCTGACGCTGTCCACCCGCGAACAGCACATCCGGCGCGAGAAGGCTACCTCGAACATCTGCACCAACCAGGCCCTGGTGGCGCTGATGGCCAACATCTTCATGACCATCCACGGGCGCGAGGGACTGCGGGAGCTGGCGCTGCAGAACCTGGCCAAGGCCAAGTACGCGCGCGCCGAGTTTGCCCGCAAGGCCAAGGTGCTGTTCGACGGCGCGCCGCGGTTCAATGAGTTCGTGGTGGTCACGAACGAAGACCCGCATGCGGTGAACGACCGGCTGCTGGAAGAGAAGATCGTCGGCGGCTTCCCGCTGAAGAAGTTCTACCCCGAGCTGGGCAACGCGGCGCTCTGGTGCTGCACGGAGCTGCTGAGCAAGCAGGCGATCGACGCGGCAGTGAAGGCGGTGAGCCGATGAAAGACCGCATCCGCAAAGCCACGGAGCACGTGAACCAGAACGAGGGCCTGATCTTCGAGAAATCCTCGCCGGGCAAGTTCGCCTACAAACTGGTGCCGCTGGACGTGCCGGAAGTCGATCCGGACAAGGAGTTGGGACGGGCAGCACGGCGCGACCTGGGCAATATGCCCGAGGTCAGCGAGATCGAGGTCATCCGCCACTTCACCCGTCTTTCCACCTGGAACTACGGCGTGGACACCGGGCTCTACCCCTTGGGCTCCTGCACCATGAAGTACAACCCGCGGGTGAACGAATTCGTGGCCCGGCTGGAAGGCATGGCCAACTCGCATCCCTACCAGCCGGAGAAGATCTCGCAGGGCGCGCTGCTGATCCTGAAGGTGCTGTCGAAGTGCCTGCTGGAGATCTGCGGCATGGAGGGAGTGACGCTGCAGCCGGCAGCGGGCGCCCACGGCGAGATGACCGGCATCATGCTCATCCGGGCCTACCTGGAGAGCAAGGGGAACCCGCGCAGGAAGATCCTGATCCCGGACTCGGCGCACGGGACCAACCCCGCGACCGCCGCCATCTGCGGCTACGGGGTCGAGAACCTGAAGTCGAACGCCGCGGGCATGGTGGACATCCCGTCCCTGGTGGCACAGATGAACGAGGACGTAGCAGCGCTGATGGTCACCAACCCCAACACCCTGGGCGTGTTCGAGCAGGAGATCCACAAGGTCGCCGAGATCATGCACCAGAAGGGCGGCCTGCTCTACATGGACGGCGCCAACATGAACGCCTTGGTCGGCAAGGCGCGCCCGGGTGACTTCGGGGTGGACGTCATGCACTTGAACCTGCACAAGACGTTCTCGACGCCTCACGGGGGCGGCGGTCCGGGGTCGGGCCCGGTGCTGTGCACGCAGCACCTGGAGCCGTTCCTGCCGGTGCCGGTGGTCGTGACCAAGAAAGACGGGACGCTGGGCTTCGATTACGACCGTCCGCAATCCATCGGGCGGGTGCGGGCGTTCTACGGGAACTTCGGCATGCTAGTGCGGGCGCTGGCCTACATCATGGCCAACGGCCCCGACGGCCTGCGGCAGAGCACCGAGGACGCCGTGCTGGGCGCAAACTACATCCGCAAGAAGCTGGAAGGCGTCTACGACCTGCCGTACAAGACCCCGACCATGCACGAGGTCGTTTTCAGCGACCGCCTGCAGACCGCCAAAGGGGTGAAGACCGGCGACATCGCCAAGCGGCTGATCGATTATGGCTTCCATCCCTACACCGTCTCGTTTCCGCTGATCGTTCACGGGGCGCTGATGATCGAGCCCACCGAGAGCGAGTCGAAGGAGGAGATCGACCTGATGGTCGAAGCCCTGCAGGCGATCGCGAAGGAAGTCGAGGAGGACCCGAACATCGTGCTCGAAGCTCCGCATACCACGCGGGTGCGGAGACTGGACGAAGTGCGGGCGGCGCGCCAGCCGGTACTGCGCTGGAAGCCGCAGCAGGCAAAGACCGCGGCCGATTGATCTGAGGAGTTGGTAGGGCGTAGCGAGGAGGTGGTAGGAGCCCGGTTCCTACTTCTACCGGCTATCGCCTACCACCTTCGTGCTTACCTCTTAAGCTTCACCCCGACCCACACGTCGGTGCTCTCCCAGGCAAGGTGCAGGGTCGCTTCGCTGTCGCTCTTCTTGTCGAATGAGATGGTGAACGGGTCCACCGTCTTGTCGATCTTTCCACCCTTCATGGGGATGCGGGCCAAGTCCTGCTTCGGATCGTATTCTGTTCCCCACTGACCGGTCTGTCTATTGACGATCAGCTTCCAGCCGCTCTCCGAGGGCAGTGTGAAGAGCGTGTAGCTGCCGGCCGGCACGGCGGTACCACCGATGTCGAGCGCGACATCGGTCTTCAGGGAGGTGGCGTCGTTGGCGCCGGTGCGCCAGACCTGGCCGAACGGCACAAGTCCCCCGAAGATCTTGCGCGGCTGGCCGGTCTTGGGGTCGGCGATCTTGGGGCGGCTGTAGTCCACAGTTATCTTGTGGCCGCTAAGCGTGACCTCAGCGGTGCCGGGAGGGCTTGGGCGCTTGCTCTTGTCCTGCTGCGCGGCCGCGAGTGTCAAGGCGAGCGTGACCAACAGAGCGATGGATAACTTGCGCATGTCTAGCCTCGTCGAGTGGATTCAGGACGACAATTATCGGAGGTGCGCGCCTTTCTCGCAACCGCATGAAAAATGGGGGACCGCAAGGTCCCCCGTGCTGCGAGCAAAGGGAGAACTGCTGGATTAGACGCTCCCGCCCGCGATTGGTGAGCGTACACCACACCCTCGGCGCAAAGGATGTCCTGGCAGGGGTGCGGGTCAACTCTTCTTGGCGGTCACCGCGAAGAAGGCGGCGGCCTCCTGTTCCACCTTGTCACTGCCGCAATAAGGGCAGGCGATCTCGCCTTTCTCGTACTCGTGGAGGGTGAGGATCTTCTCGAACTCTTTCTCGCAGGCGTGGCAAATGTACTCGTAACGGGGCATGCAGGCCTCCCCAGGAAGGACATTTGTACACGGGCATTCTAATCCTTATGGCAAGAGGAATGAAGTGATGGGCTCACGTAAAATCGTGCCATGTCCGTGTTCGAGGAACGACAGCAAGAGCTGGAGAGATACGAGACCATGATGGGGGTGCCGCGGGGGCGGCTGGCGGTCACCCTTGACCTGCTGACCGACGCCCTCAGCCTGGTGGGGCAGCACGGCGTCTATTGCCAGAGCAACCGCTACCCCAACCGCCCGGCCATGGACGTCGAACTGATCATGAAGCTGCTGAACGACTCCAAGATCGTGGTCAGCAGTGTGATGGAAGAGCTGAAGAAAACCAAGGAAAAATAGAGGGCGTCATCCTGAGCGAAGCGAAGGATCCCGCGTGTTCACGCGAGATGCTTCGCGGCAGAAGCCGCTCAGCAGGACGCCCCTAGGGTTACGCGATCACGTACTTGCCGGTTTCGGTGACGCGGTCGGCGATCTGCTGCCGCAGGGAGACGACGTTGACCGGCTCGAACTTGGAGAGCCGCTTCACGATCGCCATCTGGGTGCGCAGCATGTCGCCCTCGGCGCAGGCCGCCACCACCTTGCGGGCGCAGGACTCGATCTTCTCGAAGGCGGTCTGCGCGTACA
>DATKKJ010000060.1 GCA_035543055.1 Terriglobales bacterium
GGGGCCAACATGCGGCGCGGGCGGCCCTCGGCCAACACCACCTGGGGCAACGAGAAGTGCGTGCTGGCCGGCGACTGGCTCTACATGCAGGCCTTTAAAGTGGCGCTTGAAGAAAAGAACCTCAAAGTGCTGGATCTTCTCATCGGCCTGACCCAGCAGATGGTGGAAGGCGAGCTGCTGCAGATTCAGAAACTGGGCAAGGCCGTGAGCGAGGCCGAGTACTACGATCTGATCTTCCGCAAGACCGCGTGCCTGTTCTCTGTGTCGATGCGCCTGGGCGCAGTGCTGGCCGGGGCCACCGAGCAGCAGGAAGCGTCCGCGGGCGTGTATGGCCGCGCTGTCGGCCTGGCATTTCAGATTGTCGATGACGTGCTGGACCTGACAGCGACGGAGGAGGTTCTGGGCAAGCCCGTGGCCAGCGATCTGCGCGAGGGCAAGGCGACGCTGGCGGTGATCCACGCGCTGGAGCGCTGCACTCCAGTGGAGCGCAAGCAGATCGAGACCGTGCTGCGGGAGCGCGCCTTCAACGGCGTGGGGCACCAGGACATCCTCAAGATCCTCAACCGCTACGGTTCGCTGGATTTCGCCCTGGCGCGGGCGTCGGAGTATGCGGCGGAGGCGCGGGAGCTGATCCGCGAGTTCCCCGACTCGGAAATCAAGCGGGCGCTGCTGTGGGTGCCGGATTTCGTGGTTTCTAGAGAAAAGTAGATCTCACCACAGAAACACAGAGCGCACAGAGAAGAACAAACATAAGTGTGCGCGGGTGCGGGCACGGCTGACACGGCCGAGCCACGTCATTTTCGATCCACGATCAGGGTGCCGCCGCGGGCGAAGTCCTCCTTGGGGACCTCGACGATGGCGACGGTGATGGCGTCGCGGGTGGCATTGCATTCTTCGACCAGGGCATCGGTGATGCGGGTGACGAGCTTGCGTTTCTGGTCGGTGGAGCGGCCCTGCAAGAGAGTGACTTGGACGTGTGGCATGGAGATCCTTCGCTCTGTTCAGGATGATCGCGGCGGACTCCCGCTCGGCATTACGCCTCGCTCACGCCCGCCAAGCGCGATCACTTCGCTAATTCATATCCGGCGAAGAAGTAGCTGAGCTCGAAGCGGGCGGTGTCGTCGGCATCGGAACCGTGCACCGCGTTGCGCTCGATGCTGCTGCCCCACTTCTTGCGGATGGTGCCCTCGCCGGCGTTGGCCGGGTTGGTGGGTCCCATCAGGTCGCGCCAGGCGGCGATGGCGTCTTCCTTCTCCAGCGCCAGTACCAGCACTGCGCCCGTGGACATGAAATTCGTAAGCGATTCGAAGAACGGCTTGCCGGCGTGGACCGCGTAAAAGCCCTCGGCCTGGGCCTTGGTCAGGTGCAGCATTTTCGCCCCGATGAGGCGGAAACCGTGCTTCTCGATGGTGGACAGGATGTCGCCCGTGGCCCCGCTGCGGGCCATGGCGTCCGGCTTGATGATGGCGAGCGTTCGTTGCAGAGTCTTCATTCTTTCCTGGTAGCTCGTAGCTGGTAGTTGGTAGTTAGGCCGGAAGCGATACGGCCGAGCCGCATCGCTTCCGAAAAACTCAGCGCGTAGCGTGGGCGCCCATGGAGGCGGCGACGGTGTCGCCGATCTCGGCGGGCGTCTTGCAGACCTTGATGCCGGCGGCGGTGAGCGCTTTCATCTTCTCGGCGGCGGTACCGTGTCCGCCGGAGATGATGGCCCCGGCGTGTCCCATGCGGCGTCCCGGAGGCGCAGTCTGGCCGGCGATGAACGACACCACCGGCTTGGTGACGTGCTTCTGGATGTACTCGGCGGCCTGCTCTTCGGCGTTGCCGCCGATCTCGCCGATCATCACGATGGCCTCGGTCTGCGGATCCTTCTGGAAAAGCTCCAGGGCGTCGATGAAATTGGTCCCGATGATGGGATCGCCGCCGATGCCGATGGCGGTGGACTGCCCGATGCCGCGCAGCGTGAGCTGGTGCACCGCTTCGTAGGTCAGCGTGCCCGAGCGGGAGACGATGCCCACGTTGCCCTCGCGGTGGATGTGTCCGGGCATGATGCCGATCTTGCACTTGCCGGGCGAGATGATGCCCGGGCAATTCGGCCCGATGAGGCGCGAACGGCGCGCCTGCAGGAACTCCCACACCCGCACCATGTCGAGCGTTGGGATGCCCTCGGTGATGCAGACGATGAGCTCCATCTCGGCATCGGCCGCCTCCATGATGGCGTCGGCGGCGAACGGCGGCGGGACGAAGATGACGCTGGCGTTGGCGCCGGTCCTGTCGGCAGCTTCGAGCACGGTGTTGAAAATCGGCCAGCCCTCGTGGGTGGTGCCGCCCTTGCCGGGGGTGACTCCGCCGACAATCCTGGTGCCGTACTCGGCACAGGTCTTGGCGTGGAAGGTGCCTTCTTTGCCGGTCAGGCCCTGGACGATGACTTTGGTGGATTTATCGATGAGTACGCTCATGTTTTCCTATTCCGTTTCTTTACAACGTAAACCAATCGGCTGACTCTCTGCCGCGCCATATCCGGCGGCGAAAGCTGACAATCAAGGCAGATTGCCGGCTCACCAGATCTTTCCCAGTTTCTGTGCTGCTTCGAGGTCATGAACACTTTTCCGCCACAACGGGCGCAACGAGTAAATATCTCAGTTACATGCTTCTTCATTGCAAATTCGACTACCTCGCGGCGGCGACGACTTTTTCGGCCGCGTCCTTCATGGTGCTGGCAACGATGAAATTCAGCCCCGAGTTCTTCAGGATCTCGCGGCCGGCCTCGACGTTGGTGCCTTCCAGCCGCAGCACGATGGGCAACTGGATGTTGGTCTTGCGGGCCGCCTCGACCACGCCCTGGGCCAGGGTGTCCACGCGCAGGATGCCACCGAAGATGTTGATGAGCACGGCGCGCACGTTCTTGTCGCTGAGCAGGATCTCGAAGGCGTGGGTGACCTGCTCGGCGTTGGCGCCGCCGCCGACGTCGAGGAAGTTCGCCGGATTGCCGCCGGCGTACTTGATGATGTCCATGGTGGACATGGCCAGGCCAGCGCCGTTTACCATGCACCCGACGTTGCCGTCGAGCTTGATGTAGTTGAGCCCGTACTTCGAGGCTTCGACCTCGAGCGGGTCTTCCTCGCTGATGTCGCGCAGCTCCCTCAGGTCCTTGTGGCGGAAGAGCGCGTTGTCGTCGAAGTTGATCTTGGCGTCGAGGGCGTAGAGCTTGCCGTCCTTGGTGGTGATGAACGGATTGATCTCGGTGAGCGAGGCGTCGGTGGCTTCGCAGGCCTTGTAAAGCGCGGTCATGAACTTGACCGCTTCGTTGATCTGCTCGGGCTTGAGGCCGAGTCCGAACGCCAGCTTGCGCGCCTGGTAGCCGAGCAGGCCGGCGCCGGGGTCGATCCATTCTTTGAGGATGGCGTCGGGGTTCTGGGCGGCGACCTGTTCGATCTCCATGCCACCGGCGGCCGAGGCCATAAACACCGGCTTGGCTTCGGCGCGGTCGATGACGATGCCGAGGTAGAGCTCGCGCTCGATGGGGAGCGTTTCTTCCACCAGCAGGCGCTGCACGATCTTGCCCTCGGGGCCGGTCTGGTGGGTGACCAGCTTCATGCCCAGCATGTGGGCGGCGATCTCGCCGGCTTCGGGGGCGGTCTTGGCGAGCTTCACCCCGCCGCCTTTGCCGCGGCCTCCGGCATGGATCTGCGCCTTGACCACGACACCCGAGGCGCCGGCGGCCAGCAGGTTCTTGGCGGCGTTCTCGGCTTCTTCGCGGGTCACGGCCACTTCGCCCCGCGGCACCGCGACACCGAACTTCTGGATGATGGCTTTTGCCTGATACTCGTGGATTTTCATGATCGTATGTAGGACTACGTTTCAGATTGCTTGCTGCTACCGGGGGAAACCGATGGGCAGGAAACGAACGATTCTATAACCGCCGTGAGCTTTTGGCTATTGGCTTTTGGCGGGGAAATCGATGGGGTAAGCTTGGAGCGCCATGATCCTGGATGCCCTGCACCGCGTGGCCAACCACCGCGAGTCGCTGTCGCGGGAGCAGGCACGCGCGGTAATGAGCGAGATCCTGCGCGGCGGGGCCTCGGACGCGCAGATCGCGGCCCTGCTGGTGGCGCTGCATATGAAGGGCGAGACGGTGGAGGAGATCGTCGGCTTCGCCGAGGCGATCCGTGCGGCGGCTACGCCGCTCACCATCCCGGAGGACTCGATGGTGGACGTCAGCGGCACGGGGCGCGATGCGCTGGTGGACACCTGCGGCACCGGCGGCGATGCTTCGGGGACGTTCAACATCTCGACCGCGACCGCCCTGGCGGTGGCCGGCGCGGGGGTGCGCGTGGCCAAACACGGCAACCGCAGCGTCACCTCGAAGTGCGGGTCGGCGGACGTGATGGAGGCGCTGGGGGTGAACATTTCCCTGCCCGCGGCGCGGCTGGCACAGTGCCTGAGCGAGGTGGGGATCGCGTTCCTGTTCGCGCCCGCGATGCATTCTGCGACCAAGTACGTGCAGCCGGCGCGGCGCGAGCTGCGGCTGCGCACGGTCTTCAACCTGCTGGGGCCGCTGACCAATCCGGCGCATGCGTCGGCGCAGGTGGTGGGCGTGTATTCCGAGAGCCTGGTGGAGAAGCTGGCGGAGGCGCTGTCGCTGCTGGGAGTGCGGCGGGCACTGGTGGTTCATGGAAACGATGGGCTGGACGAGATCACCATCACCGGGCCGACGCGGGTGGCCGAGGTGCGCGAGGGCCGGGTCCGCGCGTACGAGGTGGCGCCGGAGGATTTCGGCATGCAGCGCGGCACGCTGGAGGACATCTCCGGCGGGGACGCGGGGGTGAATGCGGGCATCATCCGGGATGTTCTGCGGGGGAAGAAATCGGCACGGCGCGACGTGGTGCTGCTGAACGCGGCGGCCGCGCTGGTGGCGGCGGGACGGGCGGACCACCTAGGCGATGCGGTTCCCATCGCGGCAAGGTCACTTGATTCCGGGGCGGCGATGCAGAAGCTGGAAGCGCTGGTGCGGTTCACCAACCAGCACTGATCTTCTCTAACATCCCGAACGAAGTGAGGGAACCCTATACCCTGGGCGATTCTTCAGCGATAGGGCTCCCTCGCTTCGCTCGGGATGTCTTTTTCACGCCTGCACCTTCTGCATGTACTCGGCGACCTCGATGTTCCAGCCAAGCTCCTTCCTCATGGCGTCGCGCAGCTGCGACGAGGCCTGGGGCTCGCCGTGGACCAGGTAAGTGGTCCGGGGCGGGCGAGGGAAAGTGCGCAGCCAGGAGAGGAGCTCCGGGGTGTCGGCGTGGTCGGAGAACTGCTCCAGGGCCGCGATCTGGGCCCGGATGGGGACAATCTGGCCGAAGATCTTGACGTCTGGCGCGCCGCTCTTGATGGTGAAGCCGCGCGTGCCCGGCGCCTGGAATCCGATGAACAGTACCAGATTGCGCGGGTCGGGCAGGCGCTGGATGAGATGGTGCTGGATGCGCCCGCCGGTCACCATGCCGCTGGACGAAACGATCACGCAGGGATAGCGCGAGTCGTTGATCTTCTTTGACTCCTCGGCGGTGGTGGCGAACTTGAAGCCGGGCCACACGAGCGGCGAGCCGTATTTCGCGATCAGGTTCCTGGTGTCCTGGCTGAACTCCTCGGTGTGCCTCAGGAAGATGTCCACCGCTTTGCAGGCCATGGGGCTGTCGGTATAGATCGGCAGGCGGGGGATCTCGCCGGATTCAATCAGCTCTTTCACCAGAAAGAGAAACTTCTGAGTACGCTCGACGGCGAAAGCTGGGACGACGACCGAGCCGCCGCGCTGCGCGGTCTCGCGGATCAGGCGAGCGAGTTCCGGGCGCGGGTCTGTTGTAGGGTGGAGACGGTTGCCGTAGGTGGACTCCATCACCAGGATGTCGGCCTGCTCGCCTTCGGTGGGGCCGGCGTGCACCACTTTGCCGGGATTGGCGCGCACGTTGCGCACCCGCCCGATGTCGCCGGTGAACAGCATGCGGCGCGAGGCGCCGTCGGCGTTGACCGTCACTTCCACCATCGAGGCCCCCAGGATGTGGGCGCTGCGCACGAAGCGGAAGGACAACTCAGCTCCGAGCTGTTTGGTCTCGCCGAAATCCACGGGTTCGAAGAGGCGCAGGCAGTCCTGCGCCTCCTCTTCGGTGTAGAGCGGCAGCGCGGGCGTGTGCTTCGAGGTCTTCTTGCGGTTGGCGAACTCCGCGTCTTCTTCCTGCAGGTGGCCGGAATCGGGCAGGAGGATGGAGCAGAGGTCGAGGGTCGCCGGGGTACAGAAGATCTGCCCGGTAAAGCCTTCCTTCACCAGCCGTGGCACCCAGCCGGTGTGGTCGAGGTGGGCATGGGTGAGGATGACGTAATCGATCTCGCGGGCGGGCACCGGCGTGTCCTGCCAGTTGCGCTCGCGCCATTCCTTCTGCCCCTGGAAGAGACCGCAATCGATCAGGACCTGCAGGCCGTGCTTGCCAGTGGTGTCGCCGGAGACGTTGATGAGGTGCTTGGAGCCGGTGACGGTGCCGGCGGCGCCGAGGAATTGGATGTAGGCCATTGGCGGAAGATTGTACTCAGTACCAAGTACTCAGTGCCCAGTGCCTATTATTGCTTCGCGGGTATCTGGACATCAAAAGAGTTATTAGTCCGGTCGAGCTCCGGTACGCTGCCGTCGTTGACGATCACGCGCCTGGGGGCTTCGGGGACCTCGATGCGGATGACCGCCTTCTGGCGGCCGCGGACCTCCAGCCGGCGAGTGATCTGCCCGTGCGCGGTCTCGACCGTGACCGGCACCTCGGCGCCGGCTTCGCCGGAGTTCTCCACCGTGATGGTCAGGGTGTAGCCGCCGGCCAGAATGGCGCGCGGGTACACGGCATCGATGCGGAAGTCGGGCAGCCCGCGGTCGCGGTAGACCCAGTCGTCGAAGAACCACTCCAGCTTGCGCTGGGTCTCGGCTTCGAGCAGACGCTGCAGGTAGGAAGGCTCGCCATCGTCCTGCGCCTTGTAGTTGTGCAGGGCGCGCTGGAGGGCGGCGTCGCCGACCAGGTCGCGCAGCATCCACCAGACGCGCATGGCCTTCAGACGATAGAAGATCTCGTCGGAGGTGGTGGCCAGCGGCTCCAGCCGGCGCGGAGGCGTGGTGTCTTTGCGGCCGGGAGCGTCGGGGAGGTTCGGCTGCTGGAGGGCGACGAGCAGCGCCGACTGTGCCTCCATGAACTCGATGGCGGCACGGCGCCCGGCCTGGCGCTCGCGCTCCAGCGCCTGGGCGAACTGGGCGACACCTTCGAAGATCCACGGCCGCGGTGAGGGCAAGGCCGTATGCGTGAGCTGGTGCACCAACTGAAGCTGCAGCGGCTCGGAAAGGACCTGCTTCAGCGGCGTCAGGAACAGGGCGCCGCTCTCCCAGGGATTGGCGTCCGGCCACGCGAGCTCGACGATGTGGATAGGCTGCTTGGGTTCCCCAAACCACTGGGTGACGAACGGGGTAAGCGCAGTGATGACGCGGGCGTGGTCTTCGGCAAGCGGCTGGCGGCCCGCGAGGTAGTCGATCTGCAGCCCTGCTCGCGACAGGCCCTCGTAGTTCCCAAGGGTAAAGGCTGGGGATTTCCAGTCGTCCCGTTGATGCCAAATGCATCCTGACGGCGTAGGGGCAGAATCCGGGTGAAAACATTGCCACACGGAACTCACATTCGGCACAACCTCGCCGGACACGTTCTTCAGCGCGAGATGCATCTGCATCTGCGATTCGATCTCCCTCCGCTTCCACGCCCCGATCTCGTCGAACAACTGATTCTCGAACGTGAGGCTTGCCGCTTCGGTCGAGATCGGATACCAGGTCACGTAGCCCACGCCGCGCACCGCCGAGAACGGCTCGCCGATGCGGTCCCAATCGCTCGCGAGCGCGGTTTTTTCTGGCACCCCAATGCGTGTCAGCCGGGTGGCGTCCTGGGTGATGGTGCCGGCGTAGACGACCTGGAGCTCCACCGTAGCACTGGGCGCCACCGGCACGGGTAGCGTAACTATTGCTTCAGTAAGGGCACCGGTGTGATCGATATCGGAGCTGTACGGCTGCGAGACGTACTGCACAGGCTTCCCGGCGACGGTGACCGACTTCCAGTCAAGGCTCGATGAGATCTGGAGAACGGCGAGTTTCTGCGGCTCGGACGAATCGTTGCGTAACGTGATCTTCCCCGCAACTTCGAATCCTGAAGATGCCGGCGTGAGGGTGACGGTCAGGTTGTAATCGGTAAAGGTGAAGGCGTGGCGGTCGAGGGCGTAGGAAGAAAAAGACAAACCGCAGAGCACGCAGAGAACGCAGAGAAGCCTTTTCATTCCTTACTTCTTTCCTGCCCTGCGCTGGCGGGCAATCTCGTACATGACCACGCCGGCGGCGACCGACACGTTCAGCGACGGCATCTGGCCGAGCATGGGGATGGACACCACGAAGTCGCAGTGCTTGCGCACCTGCTCGTGCAGGCCCTTGCCCTCGGCGCCAAGCACCAGCGCGCAGTCCATCTGGTAATCGAGCTGGTCGTAGCTCTGGGCGCCGCGCTCGTCGAGACCCACGGTCCAGACGTTCTCTTTCTTCAACTCCTCGATGGCGCGGGAGATGTTGGTGACCTTGGCGATGGGCAGGTGCTCGCTGGCCCCGGCGGAAGCCTTGGCGACCGTGCCGGTGACGCCCACGGCGCGCCGTTCGGGCAGGATGATGCCGTCGGCGCCGGCGGCGTCGGCGGTGCGGATGATGGCGCCCAGGTTGTGGGGGTCTTCGACGCCGTCCAGAACGATCAGGAACGCGTGTTGGCCGCGGCGGCGGGCAAGCAGATCTTCAAGGTCGCCGTACTGCTTAGCGGCGGTGACCGCGACCACGCCCTGGTGCGTGGCACGGTTGGCCAGGCGGTCGAGCTCCTGGCGCTCGACGAATCGCACTGGAACGCGGGAGGAGCGGCAATCCTCCACGATCTTCTGCAATTTGGCGTCACGGCGGTCGCGGGAGACGGCCACGTACTCGAAGGCGCGGCCGCGCGACTTCAGCGCCTCGGCGACGGCGTGAATGCCGTAGATGACGTCCATGGAGACAGTGTAGCAAGCCCAGCTTGCGTAGGCCGGGCGTCCTCGCCCGGCGCTTTGTTAGACTAAGCGGTTCGGAGGTGCCGATTTGCAGGGCGTGTACATCCTTTCGGCGGTGCGTACGGCGATCGGGAAGTTCGGCGGCTCGCTGCTGTCGCAGACTGCGGCGGACATGGGCGTGGTCGCCGCCAAGGCAGCGATGGAGCGCGCCGGGGTCGAGCCCGGCCAGGTCGAAGAGACCATCTTCGGCAACGCGCGGCAGGCGGGCGGCGGGCCCAACGTGGCCCGGCAGATCTCCGTCCGTAGCGGCGTGCCGCAGGAGGTCCCGGCCTACACCGTGAACCAGGCGTGCGCCTCGGGCATGAAGACCATCGTCCTCGGCTACCAGGAGATCCTGCACGGCAACATGGAGTGCGTGCTGGCCGGGGGCACCGAATCCATGTCGCGGCTTCCCTACTACCTGGAGGGCGCGCGCTGGGGGTACCGGCTGGGCAACAGCGAGCTGGTGGACGGCATGTATCGCGACGGCTTCTTCTGCCCCATGGCCAAGATGGTGATGGGCGAGACCGCCGAGATCCTGGCCCAGCAGTACAAGATCGGCCGCGAGGAACAGGACCAGTACGCGCTGTGCTCGCAGCAGCGGGCCGAGCGCGCCATCAACTCCGGGCGCTTCGACGATGAGATCGTGCCGGTGGTGATGGAGAGCAAGAAGGGGGCAACCACCTTCGCCAAGGACGAGCACCCGTTCCTGGGCGCGTCGCTGGAGAAGATGGCGAAGCTGCCGCCCGCCTTCGACAAGAAGACCGGAACCATCACCGCGGGCAACGCCTCGGGCATCACCGACGGGGCGGCGGCGGTAGTGGTGGCGGGAGAGGCGTTCGTGAAGCAGCACAACCTGAAGCCGCTGGCCCGGATCCTGGGCGCGACCTCGGTCGGCGTGGACCCGAAGACCATGGGCATCGGGCCGGTGCCCGCGGTCAGGAAACTGGAGAAGCAAACGGGGTTGAAGTTGGAGCAGTTCGACGTGGTCGAATTGAACGAGGCCTTCGCCGCTCAGGTGCTGGCCTGCGACCGCGAACTGCATTTCGACCATACCAAGCTGAACGTAAATGGCGGGGCGGTCGCGCTGGGGCATCCCATCGGCTGCACGGGCACCCGTATCACCGTGACGTTGCTGCACGAGATGATGAAGCGCAAAGCGCAGCGTGGCCTGGCGACGCTGTGCGTGAGCGGCGGGATGGGCATGGCGCTGGCGCTGGAGCGGGTCGAGTAAATATACTTCTAGGGTTCGTGAGGAGTGTGGATGTCGCTTTCCGCAGTGATCGTGGATGATGAGCAGCTGGCGCGGGACGAGCTCGCCTACCTGCTGAAGTCGGTGGACGGCGTGGATATTGTCGCCCAGGGCAAGAACGGGGTGGAGGCGGTGAACCTGATCAAGGAGCACGCGCCCGACCTGGTCTTCCTGGACGTGCAGATGCCGGGGCTGGACGGCTTCGGCGTCATCAAGAAGCTGCTGGACAAGAAGGTCTCGATGCCGCAGATCATCTTCGCCACCGCCTTCGACCAATATGCGGTGAAGGCCTTCGAGGTCAATGCCGTCGATTACCTGCTCAAGCCATTCGACAAGAAGCGGGTGGCGCAGTCGGTGCAGAAGGCCAGGCAGCGCATCCAGAGCCCGGCCACGCCTACCGACAAGCTGGAAACCCTAGTTAGGATGCTGGAGCAGCAGAGGCCCAGCGCCTCCAAGGTGTTGCTCAAGGCCGCGGGGCGGCTGTTCCTGGTGGACCAGAAGGACATCTGCTACGCCTCGATCGAGGACGGCGTGATCACCGTCTTCACCGCGCAGATGGAAGGGCAGTCGAACTGCCGGACGCTGGAGGAACTGCTGGATTCGCTCGATCCCAACCATTTCTGGCGGGCACACCGGTCGTACCTGGTGAACATCAACCGCATCAAAGAAGTCGTGCCCTGGTTCAAGAGTTCGTACCAGCTGCGCATGGACGACAAGAAGCAATCGGAGATCCCGGTGAGCCGGGCCCAGACCAAGCGCCTGCGGGAGCTGTTCGGGCTGTGAGGGTCGTTGGCCGTTTGGGCGATGACCCAATGGGGGTGACCCCGGTCACTGTCCGTCCCGCCGGCCATGTGATGTAATCGGTGCTCGTTCGGCCCCTGCCACTTCAGTCCGCTGTTGCACGCCACCCCGAGGAGGCCACTTATGGAAACCACCAACGTGAAGAAAATGGTGAATGAGCAGATCGCGGAAACGGCAGAGGAGGCCGCCCGCCTGCGCAACGCCGTGATCCACGCCATCGAGGACGGGATCGAGGACGCCCGCCGCCTGGCGAAACGCGGCCGGAACATCGCCGAAGACGTGATCGACGACGCCGAGGCCAATGTCCGCCACCACCCCCTGACCAGCGTCGGAATCGCGGCCGCGGGCGCCTTCGCCATCGGCACTCTGGTCGGATTCCTGCTCGGCCGCAAGAGATAACTCCGCCCGGTTGGGCGCTCGCATCCATGGCCCGGCGGTCACGCCGGGCCATGTGCTTTCCGTCTATAATCAACCATTCCGATGAAAGCCTACGTTTACGTCTCTCTCAAGAAGACCGTGCTCGATCCGCAGGGCAAGACCATCCACGGCGCGCTCAAGAAGATGGGCTATGGAGACGTCAATGACGTCCGCCAGGGCAAGTTTTTCGAGATCACGCTGGCCAACGGCGACCGGGAGGCGGCCAAGAACGAGGTGGAGCGCATCGCCCGCGAGGTGCTCACCAACCCGGTGATCGAGGAGTTCCGCTACTCGCTGGAAGAGTAGGTCCAGCGTGCCCGGCCGGATCGGCCGACCTGCGGTAACCCTCTTCTTGCACCGAGGTAATGGGTGCAGCCATCCATTAAACTGGCATTTTGAAGCATAATGAGCGGATATCGTGAGTCTCCGGAGCTTTCCCAAGGCGGTGTTTTGTGTGTGGAATCGTTGGCTATGTAGGTAAGAAACGGGTGGTGCCGGTGATCGTGGACGGGCTGCGGCGGCTGGAGTACCGCGGCTACGACTCGGCGGGCATCGCGGTGGCCGGCAACGGCGACGGCCTGCAGGTGCGCCGCGCCGAAGGCAAGCTGCGCAACCTGGAAGAGGCCATCCGTCTGAAGCCGCTCGACGGCACCTACGGCATCGGGCACACCCGCTGGGCGACCCACGGGCGTCCGACCGAGGAGAACGCCCACCCCCACCGCGATTGCAGTGGCCGCATCGTGGTGGTGCACAACGGGATCATCGAGAACTACCTCCAGCTCAAGAAGCAGCTCATCGCCGAAGGCCACAAGTTCACCACCGAGACCGACACCGAGGTGATCGCCCACCTGGTCGAGAAGCACCACTATGCCCCGGACGGGAGCAAGCAGGTCTCCCTGGAAGAGGCGGTGCGCCGGACGGCAAAGCTGCTCACCGGCGTCTTCGCCATGGCCATCATCGCCTCCGACGAGCGCGACAAGATCGTGGCCGCGCGCAATGGGCCCCCCGCGGTCATCGGGCTGGGCAAGGACGAGTACTTCGTGGCCTCCGACGTGCCCGCCATCCTCTACCACACCCGCGACCTGTTCTTCCTGGCCGACGGCGACCTGGCGGTGATCACGCCCGGCGGAGTGCAGCTCACCGACTTCGACGGCAAGCCGGTGCAGCGCCAGGTGCAGCACGTCACCTGGGACCCCATCATGGCGGAGAAGGGCGGCTTCAAGCATTTCATGCTCAAGGAGATCTACGAGCAGCCCCGGGCCGTGCGCGATACCACCCTGGGACGCGTCTCCCTGGACAGCGGCAGGATCTTCCTGGAGGAGATGGAAATCAGTGACGCCGATTTCCAGAACTGCGGGAAAGTCAACATCGCGGCCTGCGGCACCAGCTGGCACGCCGGCCAGGCGGGCAAGTTCATGATCGAGCGCCTGGCGCGCGTCCCGGTGGAGGTGGATTACGCCAGCGAGTGGCGCTATCGCGACCCGCTGGTCGATCCCGACCACCTCACCGTGCTGATCTCGCAATCGGGCGAGACCGCCGACACCATCGCCGCCCAGCGCGAGGCCAAAGCCAAGGGCTCGAAGACCCTGGCCATCTGCAACGTGGTGGGCAGCATGATCCCGCGCGAGGCCGCCGGCACCATCTACACCCACGCCGGGCCGGAGATCGGCGTGGCCTCCACCAAGGCCTTCACCGCCCAGCTCACCGCCCTCTTCCTGCTGGCGCTGCATATGGCGGAGAAGCGGAACACCGTCACCGCCGACTGCGCCAAGAAGCTGATCACCGAACTGACACGCATCCCGGGCAAGCTGGAAATGCTCCTCACCCGCGATGAGGAGACGGAGGACCTGGCCAAGGAGTACTCGCGGGCGCAGGATTTCCTCTTCCTGGGCCGCGGCATCCACTATCCCATCGCCCTGGAAGGCGCGCTCAAGCTGAAGGAGATCTCCTACATCCACGCCGAAGGCTATCCCGCGGGCGAGATGAAGCACGGTCCCAACGCGCTCATCGACGAGAACTTGCCGGTGGTGGTCATCGCCACGCGCGATGGCGAAACCCCGGAATCGGTGACCCGCTACGAGAAGACGCTCTCCAACATCAAGGAAGTGAAGGCGCGGTCCGGCAAGGTGATCGCTCTGGCCACCGACGGCGACGAAGAGATCCGCGAGTCGGTGGACAACGTGGTCTACATCCCTCCGGCGCCCGAGTTGCTGTCGCCCATCCTGGAGGTCGTGCCCTTGCAGCTGCTGGCGTACCATATCGCCGTCCGCCGCGGCTGCGACGTGGACCAGCCACGCAATCTGGCGAAGTCAGTGACGGTGGAATAGATCTTTCAAGGCAAAGAATTCAGGCCGGGCTGCCTGCCCGGCCTTTTGCTTTGCTTAGGCGCTGGCGGTCTTGGCCGCCTCTGGGTGGGAATGTTTCTCCGTGGCACGGTGCATGACGCGATTGCCCAGCAGGCAGACGACTCCCGCCATGATCAGGAACGCGCCGGCCAATCCCACGGTCAGGGCAGTCAGCGATACGGGGCTGTTCCACTTGTCGACAGCCTCGTAAAGCACTGCGAAGGCGCCGCAGGCGCAGCACAGGGTGGCAAGCAGATGCCACAGCCTGGCCTCGACGGCATCATATCCCGCTGTCAGCGCTTGCATCACCCGCCCGAATACGGTGCCGGCGATGCCCGCCAGCATCATGAACGACGCCGCAATCCCGGTGCTCAGAGTGGCCGTATCGGTGACCCGCACCACTCCATTCTGTTTCATGAGAACCAATAACATGCCGGCGCCTGCTGCCCAGGCGACGATGCCGATGGTCTGCCATATACGAGCTTCCTGCTCCAATTGCATAAGCTCCTCCGCGACCCGTGGGCGCAGTTTAGCCTGATTCTGCTCCCAGTCCAGCGCCGATTTTCCTGGCGGAGGCGAGCAATCTCCTGCAACCCGGTCCAGCGCCCTGCATCTAACATCTTGACAATAAGTCACTCAAGTCTTATTCTAAGTGCGTTGTTAGAGAACGGTTTTGGTTAAATCATCATAAGAATCAAGCACTTATAAGCAGGAGGCTGAGGTAAGAACATGGCGAAGATCATCGGAATCGACCTGGGCACAACGAACTCCGTGGTAGCGGTCATGGAGGGCGCGGAGCCTAAGGTGATCGCCAACGAAGAGGGTGGCCGGACCACTCCGTCGGTCGTCGGGTTCACCAAGACCGGCGAACGGCTGGTGGGGCAGGTGGCCAAACGCCAGGCCATCACCAATCCCGAGAACACGATTTACTCCATCAAGCGCTTCATGGGGCGACGCTTCGATGAAGTCAACGAAGAGATGAAGATGGTCCCCTACAAGGTGGAGCGCGAGGGCGACCACGTCGCGGTGCTGGCGCAGGGCAAGAAATATACCCCGCCGGAGATCTCCGCGTTCGTCCTGATGAAGCTGAAGAAGGCGGCGGAGGACTACCTGGGCGAGAAGGTGACCGAGGCGGTCATCACCGTCCCGGCGTATTTCAACGACGCCCAGCGCCAGGCCACCAAGGACGCCGGCCGCATCGCCGGGCTCGACGTCAAGCGCATCATCAACGAGCCCACGGCGGCGGCGCTGGCCTACGGGCTCGACAAGAAGAAGGACGAGACCATCGCGGTGTACGACTTCGGCGGCGGCACCTTCGACATCTCCATCCTGGAGGTGGGCGAGGGGGTCATCGAGGTGAAGTCCACCAACGGCGACACCCACCTGGGCGGCGACAACATCGACCAACGCATCGTGGACTGGCTGATCGACGAGTTCAAGAAGGACGAAGGCCTCAACCTGCGCGACAAGGGCAACGAGATGGCGTTGCAACGGCTGCGCGACGCCGCAGAGCGCGCCAAGATCGAGCTCTCCACCACCATGGAGACCGAGATCAACCTGCCCTTCATCACCGCCGACGCCAGCGGCCCCAAGCACCTGGTGAAGAA
>DATKKJ010000061.1 GCA_035543055.1 Terriglobales bacterium
TCCCAGGAGAACGGACCCCGGGCCATGGCTGCGCAAAGCATTGGCCAAGCGCGCGAAAGGTGAGCTGATTGACGCGCTGGTGAAAATGGCCAGAGAGGATCGGCCCGTGCTCCGCCGGCTCGCGGCACACTTCGAACTCCATGCACCCCTGGAAGAACTCCTGGCGGAGACACGACAGGCGATTGCTGATGCGACGGCCTTCGACGAGCGGAGAATCAACTACAACTTCAGCTACGACGGCGAAGCCTACGACCACGTGCAACGGAACCTGCAGCGGTTGATCAAACTGGGGCAGTTACGGCCGGCCATGGAGCTGTCGCTGGAGTTGATGGACGAGGGAAGTCATCAGGTCGAAATGAGCGACGAGGGGTTGATGACTGACGACATCGCGGCTTGCCTCCGGCCGGTCCTGAAAGCAATCCGCACGTGTGACCTGCCGGCAGCCGACGTGGCCACGTGGTGCGTGCGGATGCTCAAGGCTGACCGCGCGGGGTTCATCTGCGATCAGGAACTCCGGGAACTGCGGCAGCACTTCGAGGCATTGCCGCCACCATAGCCCCGACCATTCGCCCGCCGATTACGCACGCCTGCCGGAAGGACACGGAGGATCAACTCGAGCACGGCTTCTAGCCCAAGTTACGGAGTTGCGAAGCGTGAACGGCCCTGGCGGTAGCGCCAAGGCCGTTTCTTCGCAAGAGTCTTCACTACATTTGTACAACCTCCTCGAGGTAGCGCAGCCGCTGGGGAATGCTCAGACCCAGCCGGTTGAGCAGCACCTTCTGGGCGGGATCGGGGGCGGTGACGCAGCGTACCCGAGCTGTTTTCCCGGGGCAGCCATCTGCGGTCAGCGTGGGCAGCACGACGTCGCCGCTCTTGATCTTGTTGAATTCCGCGACCACTGTCCGGGGGGCATCCCCCAGTCCCGCCCCGCGCATCCACTGGGCCAATGTCTTCCACAACACGTAGGCCAGGAAGCACACCAGGATATGACCCAGTACCCGGTCGGGCTTCTGGTGCCAGATCGGCCGGATGGTCAGTTCGTCCTTGGTGATCCGGAAGGCCCACTCCGCCTCGGTCAGCTGGATGTATCGCTTCCACAGCGTGGCCGGATCGGTGTCGGTCAGATTGGTTCGCAGCAGATAGCAGCCTTCCGACAGGGCCGTCCATTCACTCCAGCGCTGATTGCGCGTCCAGGTGATGGATAAACGTGCTTTGCCGGTCGGGCGCGGAATCGTCTGGATCTTCACGTCGAAGGCCGCGGCGGACCGCCAGTACTGCCCTTGCAGCCGGCCCAGCCGCCGATTGGCCACGTCCGCATCCTTGAGCCGACCGCACTCCGCCGAGGCCTGCATCCGCTGCAGGGCCGCCGCCATCCGCTCGAAGAACCGCTCGTGCATGGCCTTTTCCTTCTCCCGGCGATCCTGACTGCGGGCCAGGATGAAGGTCTCCGTTCCATCGGGACCGGGTACCAGCTTCACCTCCACCCCGGCCTGCACCTCGTGCCAGTTCTTGTTCACCAAGTGCCCCTCGAACTGCCGCAGCAGCGCCTTGGGCGTGCCCACGATGTACGAGCCGCCCCGGCTCCGCAGGAACTGGAGGTTGTCCTCGCTGACCATGCCCCGGTCCATGACCCACACCCGGTTGGCCCGGCCGTACTTGGCTTCCATGGCCCTGACCACCGTCTGGACCGTCTTCGAGTCGTTGGTGTTCCCGTCGAAGACCTCATAACCGAGGGGAATTCCGTCCGTGGTCACCACCAGTCCGATGCACACCTGCAGGCAGTCCGGCCGGCCGTCCCGCGAATAACCCCGCTGGGCCATCGGGTTGCTCAAACACTCCCCTTCAAAGTACGTGCTGGTCACGTCATAGAGCAGCAGGTCGTACTTCAGGTCGAATAGGTCGCCCAGACGCTGTTTGAGATGGGCCTCTATCGCTGATTTATGCGGCAGAAGCTGATCCAGGCCGACATACAGACGATCCGTGTTCACCTGATCCACCGGTACGCCCAGCAGGTCGTCCAGCGCCGTGCGGCGATACCAGGTCTGCTCGATGTGCAGCTCGCTGGACGGCTCGCAGAAGCGGGCCACGGTCAGAATCGCCGCTACCAGCGGCCAAGGCACGTCCTCGCGGCCGGCCGGCATCAGCCGCGACAACAGGCCATCCAGGTCCAGCAGCCGCCACAACCCCAGCGCCAGCCAGACGTCCCCGAAGTCCCGCGACCGCTCCAGCCGAACGCCCTTGAGCTTGACCAGGACCGGCTCGCGATCGTCCGGCTCAGGATAGCTGGGGGGATCAAACAGCGATGGCTGCGGACGGTCCTTCTTGTCCAGCCGCCGCCCCAGCCAAGCCCAGCCGTTCTGCTCGCTCTTCTTCAACTCCCCCAGGTAGGCGACGATCCGCTGCCGCGAGCCTTGGGCGGTGCGAATGGATTCCACCAAGGCCCAGTAGGTGTGACGCTTGCCGCTCTTACGCCGTTCGTAACGCCGTAGAAACATGCGCGATCCTTCGCGAGGCAGTTGCCTGACCGCCATAGAATCGCACAGAATCCTGCCGCTTCAAGAGGGTAGGTTTCCACTACATCGCCCCGAACGCCGAGCAACCCCGCTGGCAAGGCTCCAATCGCAGATTTCAGCCCAAAGATTTTCTGAAAATGGCCGCTGTTCAGTAACTTGGGTTAGCAGCGTGGGCGGTGGAAGCCCGGCAGCACGGATGCGCTCGCGGGCGTCCTCCACGGTGATGCCATCGAAGTCAACGAACAGACACCGCGCCAAGGTCACGCACCGAAAGCATTTTCCGCACGGCCCTTTATCGGCGCACTTTTCCGCGCTGCAGCCGTTTCCGCTGGCGCAGCGGGGATTGGCGCCCACATAAATATTCTGGCCGGCCGCGTTGTCGGCCTCGAGCGCTCCCGACTTGCCGGGTAACTCAGACGCTCGGCACCATGTCGAGCGCTTGGACGGTATCCGCCTCACCTCCACGAGATCATCGGGG
>DATKKJ010000062.1 GCA_035543055.1 Terriglobales bacterium
CCAATATCCACGAAGAAGAGGTCCTGGGAAAAGCCTACGACAGCCGCCTGATGAAGCGGCTGCTCACCTACCTGCGCCCCTACAAGTGGCACGTATTCCTGGCCCTGACGGCGATCGTGCTGCAATCGGGCGCCGACGTGCTCGGCCCCTACTTAACCAAGACGGCGGTTGACAAGTACCTGGCGCGCACGGCGGCGTCTGGTGCGGCCCACTCCCTCCTCGACCGCTGGCTGAGTTCGGAACCGCTCAGGGGCATGGCGCAGATCGCCGGGCTGTACGTGCTGCTGCTGGTGATCGGCTTCGTCCTGGAGTTCGTCCAGATCTATCTCATGCAGTGGACAGGGCAAAAGGTGATGTTCGACCTGCGTAGCCAGATCTTCCGCCACTTGCAGCGCATGCAGGTCTCCTTCTACGACCGCAACCCGGTGGGGCGGCTGGTCACCCGGGTCACCACCGACGTGGACTCGCTCAACGAAATGTTCACCTCCGGGGTGGTGGCGATCTTCCAGGACATCTTCGTGCTCGCCGGGATCGTGATCATCATGCTGAAGATGAAGTGGTGGCTGGCGCTGATCACCTTCGCGGTGCTGCCTTTCATCTTCGTCGCGACCATGATCTTCCGGGCCAGAGTGCGCGATTCCTACCGGCGCATCCGGGTGGCCATCGCGCGCATCAACGCCTACCTGCAGGAGCACGTGAGCGGCATCGTGGTGCTGCAGCTGTTCAACCGGGAGCGGCGTTCGTTCCAGGAGTTCGACAAGGTCAACCGCCGGCACATGGACGCCTTCAAGGACGCTATCATGGCCCACGCCGTCTATTACCCGGTGGTGGAGATCCTGTCGGCGACCGCCATCGCCGGCGTGTTCTGGTTCGGCGGCAACGCCATCATCCGCGGCATGGGCCTGGGGGCCGGGATGCAGAGCGCCCTCACCATCGGAGTGCTGGTGGCGTTCATGCAGTACGCGCAGCGCTTCTTCCGGCCCATCCAGGACCTGAGCGAGAAATACAACATCCTGCAATCGGCCATGGCGTCGAGCGAGCGGGTCTTCAAGCTGCTGGATACGCCCATCGAGATCACCTCGCCGGTCCAGCCGAAGAAGGCGGACGGGCCGGGGCGCATCGAGTTCGACCACGTCTGGTTCGCGTACCGGCGGGTACCGTTGGACGGGGATGATGTTGAAGCAAAAGCCGCGGCCGAGGGCACCCTCACCCCAGCAAGCGCAAAACCGGCGCTTGCCGGGGGCCCCGGCGGCCGCGCCACACAACCACTCCCCGGCGACTGGGACTGGGTGCTGCGCGACGTCTCCTTCGTGATCGAGCCGGGGGAGACGGCGGCCATCGTCGGGCACACCGGCGCCGGCAAGACCACCATCATCTCCCTGCTGCTGCGCTTCTACGACGTGCAGCAGGGGGCCATCCGCCTGGATGGCGTGGACGTGCGCGAGATGGACATCGCCGACCTGCGCCGCCGCTTCGGAGTGGTGCTGCAGGACCCGTTCCTGTTCAGCGGCACGGTGCGCGACAACATCCGCCTGGGCAGCGAATGGATCGAGGACGAGCGGGTCGAGCAGGCCGCCGAAGAGGTCAATGTCGCCGACTTCATCCGCAGCCTGCCCCAGGGATTCCACGAGCCGGTGCGCGAGCGCGGCAGCACGCTCTCCACCGGGCAGAAACAGCTCATCTCCTTCGCCCGCGCCCTGGCCCACGACCCGCGCATCCTGGTGCTCGACGAGGCCACCTCCAGCGTGGACACTGAGACCGAATTCCGGGTGCGCGATGCCCTCACCCACATGGTCGAGGGACGCACGTCGGTGGTCATCGCCCACCGGCTCAGCACTATCCAGCGCGCCGACAAGATCCTGGTGATGCACAAGGGCAGGTTGCGCGAGGTCGGATCGCACCAGGAGCTGCTCGCACAGCGCGGTATATACTGGAAACTCTACCAGCTCCAATACAAGGACCAAGAAGTCCAGGTCAGCGCCGACGATTAGGTCAGCGGCGCGGGATTGCTGCCATGCGCCACATTCGTATTCTGCTGGTCATTCTTTCTTTCGGCTGTCTTGCTCAAGCTCAGAGCCAAGCACCATCCTCCGACGTCGGAACGCTCTTCGGCGATGTCGCCGACGTGACCGGCGCGCCGATCTATACCGCGCACGTTCTCCTGCATTCCGCCGTCGATGGCTCCGACAAAGCGATCGCGCTGGATCAATTGGGCCGGTTTTCCGTCTCGGTCCGTCCCGGCGACTACGACGTGTTCGTTTCTGCGCAGGGATTCGCACCGTTCTCCGGCC
>DATKKJ010000063.1 GCA_035543055.1 Terriglobales bacterium
CTGACGACCAATGACACGGGCCTCATAAGTCCGAGGGATCGATCGACAGAGACGAATGATTCCGACCGCAAACCTTCTAGTCCGCTGCTTCAGTTCATCGGGCGTCATGGCGCAATCTTAAATCTGCAATCTGAAATCTGAAATCTTCAATCGCCTTTCTTGACTTGTTGGTGAAGAGGTGTACCGAAAACCACCCGCCGCCCGACGATCTCGTAGTTCCCTTCCAGCACCAGGTTGATGGCCTCGCTGTAAGCGATGTGCTCCTGCTTGAGGATGCGGTAGGCCAGGGTGTGCTCGTCATCAGTTTCCAGCACCGGCACAGTCTTCTGCACGATGATGGGTCCGTGGTCGAGGTGCTCGTCCACAAAGTGCACGGTGCAGCCGGAGACCTTCACACCCCACTCGAAGGCCTGCTTCTGCCCTTCGAGCCCGGGGAAGGCCGGTAGCAGCGCCGGGTGGATGTTCAGGATGCGGTTGGGGAACTGGCGGCAGAACCAGGGCGAGAGCAGCCGCATGTAGCCGGCGAGGCAGACCAGGTCCACCTGCTTCTCTTTGAGGACGGCGACGACTTCGCGGTCGTGCGCCTCGCGCTCCTTGCCCTTCGACGGGATGACGCGCGCGTCGAGCCCGCGCTGGCGCGCGGTTTCGATCCCCGGCGCGTCGGCGCGGTTGGAGATGACCACCGCGATCTCCGCCTTCACCTTGCCGGCCTGGACGTTGTCGGCGATGGCGACGAAGTTCGACCCGCGGCCGGATAAGAGGATCCCCAGCTTCTTCATTTCTTGACCATGGAGGGCACGGAGGAGTGTAAACGATTTTGCTTCGGCCGGTCCCTTGGATGGCGTCATGCTGAGCGCCTTGAGGCGCGAAGCATCCCGCGTGTGCTATGGCCTATATACACTGCGCGCGAGATCCTTCGGCGCTAAAGCGCCTCAGGATGACGCCATCAAATCGTATAATCGGACGTTCATGCCGCAATTCAAGCCAGTCGCCGAACAACTCGAATACATCCGCAAAGGCGCGGTAGAGATCATCCGGGAGTCCGAGCTCAAGGAGAAGCTCGAGCACTCGCTCAAGACCGGCAAGCCGCTGCGGGTGAAGGCGGGCTTCGACCCGACCGCGCCCGACCTGCACCTGGGCCACACCGTCCTGATCCGCAAGCTCAAGCACTTCCAGGACCTGGGACACACGGTCATCTTCATCATCGGCGACGGTACCGGGCTGATCGGCGACCCCACCGGGCGCAACACCACCCGCCCGCCGCTCTCGCGCGAGGAGATCGACCGCAACGCCGAAACCTATAAGCAGCAGGTGTTCAAGATCCTCGACAAGCAGAAGACCGAGATCCGCTACAACTCGGAGTGGCTGCACAAGCTGGGCTTCGAGGGCATGATCCGCCTGGCGGCCAAGTACACGGTCTCGCAACTGCTGGAGCGCGAGGACTTCCACAAGCGCTTCCAGGAGGAGAAGCCCATCTCCATCCACGAGCTGCTCTATCCGCTGGCCCAGGGTTACGACTCGGTGATGATCGAGGCTGACGTCGAACTGGGCGGCACCGACCAGAAGTTCAACCTGCTAGTGGGGCGCGAACTGCAGCGCGCCTACGGGCAGCCCTCGCAGCAGGTCATCCTGACCACTCCCCTGCTGGAAGGCACCGACGGCGTGCAGAAGATGTCGAAGTCCTACGGCAATTACGTGGGCATCACCGAGGCGCCGCAGGAGATGTTCGGCAAGCTGATGTCCATCTCCGACCCGCTGATGTGGCGCTACTGGGAGCTGCTGACCGACACCTCGCTGCCGGGCATCCAGGCCATGCGCCAGCAGGTGGATTCGGGCAAGATGCACCCCATGAACACCAAGAAGGCGCTGGCCACCAAGATCGTCGCCGACTTCCACGGCGAAGCCGCCGCCAAAGAAGCGGCGGAGAGCTGGGAGAAGATCTTCCAGAAGCGCGAAGTGCCAGAGGACATCGAGGCGGTAGAGGTAAGGTACGACCAGATCTCATGGAGAGTTGGGGAGGAGGAATTCGGGCAAATGGTTCAGGCCGGAGGGCCGACACGTTTTGGCGTAAAGCTCGATCAGTTGCTTCTGCGAGCTGGATTCGTATCGTCCGCATCAGAGGGCGCGCGCAAGATTAAGGAAGGAGCCGTTAGCATCGGCGAGGAGGCACAGAACAGTCCTCGCATCTTTCTTCCCCAGCTGCCCTATGAGATACCCATTCGAGTTGGTCGCAGGTTGAAGCAGGTACGAGTAGTGGCCAATACAGGCGCCTAGCTTCTAAGAAGACTCTCGACAAAGTAGCCCGCGCGCCCTCGCGCGGGCACAACTCAGTCCACATGTTCCGGATTGATCCACAGCCAGGGATAATCCAAGTAAGAAGTTACCAGTCCTGCCCGTTCCGGATTCTCCGCGAGATATGCGACCTTCGTGTCGATGCGTTCGCGCTTCCGTAGCCAATGATCGAAATACTCCTCCTCCCACACCCGTCCATGCCGATCAAGTAGTCGATTAACAGCATGCGCGGACGCGCCTTTGATACCGCTCATGATTTCAGCCAAGCTGAAGCGGGCTCCCGATTTGTCCCGTAAGGGAAAGAAAAGCAGGTGCAGGTGGTCGGGCATGACAACGAACGCGTACATCCAGACCCTTCGTTTGTGCTCCCGCAACACCGTGCTGAAGACCAGGTTGCGAGCGGCGCCAGGAAGCTCCCAACGCTTGTATGTCGATAACGAAACGAAGATCGGGGCGTCACCTTGGAGGTGCGGTAGATTGCGACGGAACGCGTATCGGCGAATGGGAGAAGGCATGGTGCCCGCGCGAGGGCGCGCGGGCTACTTTGTCAGAATCGTTTATCAGATGACAAGGACATGAGCACCTAATTCTTGCGCTTCGGGGCCACTGGCTTTTTCTTGAGCGGTGCCCACCGATGCGCTTCCATATCCACGCGTAGCCCGGAGAAGCGGACGCCTTCGGCCTCCAGGCGGAAGCGCTGTTCCATGCCGCCTTCGGCGGGCAGCAGAATCTTGCCGCCGGCCCCGACCACGCGATGCCAGGGCACGCCGCTGGCCGAATGCAGCGCCCATACCACCTGCCGGGCGCTCCCTGGATATCCGGCCAGGTAGGCGACGTCGCCGTAGGTCGCCACCTTGCCGCGGGGGATGCGGGCCACCGTCTTCAGTATCCGGGGAAACATTCGCTTGTCGGGCACGTCACGAGCATAACCTCTTCGCAATGGTGAGTGCCATGCGGTAATCTGCCGGTGCTTGCGCGCCGTCGCTATTCTCGGGCCGAACGCCACCATCGAGGACGTGCGCCGCTTCTACACCGCGAATGCGCATCCGGAGCCGGTCTCTCCCGGCAATCCGCTGGCCGGGGCCGACGCCGCGCTCATCTTCGGGGGTGATGGGACGGTCCATGACCACCTGCCGGAATTCATCGTCCACCAGGTCCCGATGCTGCCGGTGCCGCTGGGCAGCGGCAACGACTTCCACCGGGCTCTGGGATTCGGCACGATGGCGGCCGCGCTGGCCGCCTGGCGCGGCTTCTGCAGCGGCGCCGAGCGTTCCCGCCGCATCGACCTGGGCATGATCAGCCGCCT